>JAYTQW010000366.1:0-3527 GCA_043746535.1 Rhodospirillales bacterium | reverse complement strand
CCGATCATCTCGACGCCGTACCTCTTCAGCACGCCGGAGGCATCCAGCCGCATGGCGGTGTTCAGCGCGGTCTGCCCGCCCATGGTCGGCAGCAGCGCGTCCGGGCGCTCGCGGGCGATGATGCGCTCCACGAACTCGGGGGTGATCGGCTCGATGTAGGTGGCGTCGGCGAGGCCAGGGTCGGTCATGATGGTGGCGGGGTTGGAGTTGATCAGGATGACCCGGTAGCCCTCTGCCTTCAGCGCCTTGCACGCCTGCGCCCCGGAATAGTCGAACTCGCAGGCCTGGCCGATGACGATCGGGCCGGCGCCGATGATGAGGATGGAGCTGATGTCGGTGCGGCGGGGCATCAGGTCGCACTCTCGCGTCGTTCTTCTGCCAGGTCGCGCTCGCGGTGCCTGATCCATTTCCAGCTCCGCTCGGCAAGACTTCCCTCAGAGTTACGTGGATCAACCTCCATCACGAAGAAATCGACATTCTTTGCCTGGTGCTGGACAAGCTCGCTTAGATCGGAAGAAGCTCCTTCAAAGGTGACAAGGAACGAATTCGCGATGTGGTTCCACCAATGGGTTACCCGCCCGTCGCTACGGATCGCTTTCTTGACTTCGAGCGGATCAAAGCGAGCATCAAGCGGATCAAATACAATGACATAATTCTTTTCAGTCATGAGTCATCCTCACTACTATCGCCTGAGTCGTCCAGCCTGCGCATTTTGGAGCCCCGACGGCCTAGAAACAGCGGTAGCACCTTTTCAATCCGGTTAGAGGTTTCTTCATCCAGATCAGGGTCGGCAAGCCAGTCAGCCATCTTCATGAATTGCAGGTGATTTTCGGATCTCAGCAATTCCGGCCGCCAGAATATAAGATAGGCGAATGCCACCAATCCGGCCAGAATACACATGATGCCAAGGCCCATCAGGACGAGGCGAAGCATGGCCAATACACTGGCCGCAAGCATCAAGCAGAATAGCCCCACCGCAAACACGACCACGATCAAGAAAGTTGCTGTGTAGTGAACTGAGACGCCTCGTGCGATCTGAGAAAATGGTTTCGATGGATCGATCACTTTTCGTTTTCCATCATCGCCACGAACCGCCGGAACAGGTGGTGGCTGTCGCTCGGCCCCGGGCTGGCCTCGGGGTGGTACTGCACGCTGAAGGCGCGGCGGGCGGGGCAGGCGAGGCCCTCGTTGCTGGCGTCGAACAGGCTGCTATGGGTCGCCTCGACGCCATCCGGCAGGCTGGCCTCGTCCACCGCGAAGCCGTGGTTCTGGCTGGTGATCTCGACCCGCCCGGTGGCGCGCTCGCGCACCGGCTGGTTGGCGCCGTGATGGCCGCGCGCCAGCTTGTAGGTGCGCCCGCCCAGCGCCAGGGCGAGCAACTGGTGGCCCAGGCAGATGCCGAACAGCGGCACGCCGGCGTCCAGCACGCCCTGGATCGCCGGCACCGCGTAGGCGCCGGTCGCCGCCGGGTCGCCCGGCCCGTTGGACAGGAACACGCCGTCCGGCCGGTGCGCCATGATCTCGGCGGCGGTGCTGCTGGCCGGCACCACGGTGACGCGGCAGCCGGCGGAGGCGAGGCAGCGTAGGATGTTGCGCTTGGCGCCGTAATCGACCGCCACGACGTGATGGCGCGGCGACGCCTGCGCGCCGAAACCCTCCGGCCACGCCCACTGGGTCTGCGTCCACGGGTAGCTTTGCGTGCAGGACACCTCGCGCGCCAGGTCCAGTCCCTCCAGCCCGCCCCATGCCGCCGCCCGCGCCCGCAGCCGCGCGAGG
The DNA here is from genome assembly GCA_043746535.1 of Rhodospirillales bacterium. GTDB lineage: Bacteria > Pseudomonadota > Alphaproteobacteria > Acetobacterales > Acetobacteraceae > CAVRQM01. The sequence continues at coordinate 1,751 of JAYTQW010000366.1, read as the reverse complement.
TCGAAGCGGCCATCGGCGGGGTGGGCCAGCACGCCGGTCGGCGCGCCGCCGTCGCGGATGCGCCGCGTCAGCGCGCGGGTGTCGATCCCGCACAGGCCCGGCACGCCCTGGCCGCGCAGCCAGGAGTCCAGGGTCGTGGTCGCCCGCCAGTTGGACGGCTCGGTCACGTCCTGGTTCACCACCACGCCGCGCGCGGCGATGGTGGCGGCCTCGATGTCCTCCTGGTTGATGCCGGTGTTGCCGATATGCGGGAAGGTGAAGGCGATGATCTGTCCGGCGAAGGACGGGTCGGTGATGGTCTCCTGGTAGCCGGTCATGCCGGTGTTGAAGACCACTTCCCCCATTGCCGCTTCGCCCGGCGTGTGCGCGCCGAAGCCACGGCCCCAGAGAACCGTGCCGTCGCCCAGCACCAGGGCGGCGGTGGCACCCGCCGGCACCGCGTCGGCATCGGTGGCGGGGTCCGACATGTCGGCGCTCCCGCTGGCGGGCGGCCCACCCGGCAGGTCGCTCAACCCAAGCCCGGTGGCGCGCAACAGCGCCGGCCAGTGCTTGGCGGGGATGACGCCCGCCTGACGCCACTTGCGCACCGCCTCGGTGCCGACGCCGAGCAGGCGGGCGCTGGCCTCGGCGCCGCCAAGATGGGCGATGACAGCCTCGACAGTCATTTCCTGGGACATGACCGAATGGTAGGAGAAGTTTCTTCCCAGCGCAAACTGCCGCCGCGCCAAGTGGGAAGTTTTGTCCCACGCTGGCAAGGAAGTGCAAATCTGCCCGTATGTGTTACACCATCGCTTTGTCGGGGAGACACCGAATGTCCTTGCGCGATTCGTTCATCGAGCAACTCAAGACGGCGATGCTGGCGAAGGACGCGGCCCGGGTCTCGATCCTGCGCATGATCACCGCCCGGCTGAAGGACGCCGACATCGCCGCACGTCCGGGTCCGCCGGTCGACAACCCGGCGGTGATCGCCCTGCTGCGCGGCATGGTCAAGAGCAGGCGGGAGAGCGTGCTGCTCTACCAGCAGGGCAACCGTCCCGAACTGGCTGCCAAGGAGGAGGCCGAGATCGGCGTGATCGAGGGCTTCCTGCCGGCGCAGGTGGACGACGCGGCGTTGCGGGCGGCGATCCAGGATACGGTCGGCGAGACTGGGGCGGCGTCGGTCAAGGACATGGGGCGCGTCATGGCCGTGCTGAAGACGCGGTTCGGCGCGGAGCTGGACATGGGCCGCGCCGGGCCGCTGGTCCGCACCGCCCTCGGCGGCTGATTTGGCGCTTTCGGCGCATTTCCTCGACGAGCTGCGCGCCCGCACGCCGCTGGCGGCGATCATCGGGCGGCGGGTCAAGCTCACCCGGTCCGGCCGCAACTGGAAAGGCTGCTGCCCGTTCCACGGCGAGAAGACGCCGAGCTTCTACGTCTACGAGGACGGTTTCCACTGCTTCGGCTGCGGCGCGCACGGCGACGCCATCAGCTTCGTCATGCAGTCGCAGGGAGCGGCGTTCCCGGAGGCGGTGGCGCAACTGGCCGGCGAGGCCGGGCTGGAGGTGCCGAAACCGACGCCCGAAGCCGCCGCCGTCGAGCGCCGCCGGCTCGACCTGCACGGCGTGCTGGACGCGGTGGCGGCGGCCTATACGCGGCAGCTATGGGCGCCGGACGGTGCCCGCGCGCTCGCCTACCTGCGCGGACGCGGCCTCGCCGACGCCACCATCCGCGAGTTCGGGCTGGGCTGGTCCGGCGAGGGGCGTGGCGCGCTG
>JAYTQW010000365.1:0-4364 GCA_043746535.1 Rhodospirillales bacterium | reverse complement strand
GTGGTGCTGAAGGCGGTGCGGATCATGGTCTGCGCCTGCTCCTCCACCACCGCGATCAGGCGGTTCCACATCACCTGACGCTGGATATCGGCGAGTTGGGCGGCGGCGTCGGTCACGCGCTGGTCTCCCGCGTGAGGTCGAGGTCGCCGGCGGCGTCGACGCGCGCGCGCCAGGACGGCCCGACCAGCGTGGAGGTCTCCGCCTCGGCGATGATGGCGGGGCCGCGCAGCGTGGCGCCGGGGGCCAGGAGCGCGCGCTCGAACAGCGCCCATTCCGTGAGCGCGCCGGTCGCGGTGTCGCGCACCATGCGGCTGCCGACGGGCATGGCCGAGATCGCCGCGGCGTCCGCCGCGTCTGTCGCCACGGCTATCATGTCTGTCGCAACCACAACGGCGTAGCTGAGGATCTCTACATCTGATCCCGGCACCGGGCGGTCGTAGAACCGGCTGTACTCGGCATCGTAGGCCGCCCGCAGCGCGGTCACGTCGGCATCCAGCAAGGCGCGCGGGGGCAGCGGGACGGCGATCTCATGGCCCTGGCCGATATAGCGCATGAAGGCGATCCGGGTCTGGCTGGTGGCAGCGCCGAAACTGCCCTGCGCCACCACGCCCGCCGCCTCCTCCGCCATGCCGGCCAGCAGCGCGTTGACCGCCGCGAGGTCGAAGCTGCGGAACCTCTGGTAGAGGCTGCGCACCACCTCGTAAGCTACTGGCGCGCGTAGGAAACCGATGGCGCTGCCGACGCCGGCGCCGTTGGGCACGAGCACACGGCCAATGCCGATCTTCTCGGCGATGCGGGTGGCGTGGACCGGGCCGCCGCCGCCAAAGGCGATCATGATGCGGCGGTCATAGGTCTTGCCGCTCTCGATGGCATGGACACGCGCGGCGTTGGCCATGTTCTCGTCCACCATCTCGACCACGCCCAGCGCCGCCATGCCGGCATCGAGCGACAGGTGACGGCCGATGTCGGTCGCGAGGGCCGCCTCGCCCGCCGCATGGTCCAGCCGCATTGCACCACCGGCGAACGCCTCCGGGTCGTAGCGGCCAAGCACCAGGTTGGCGTCGGTCACGGCGGGATGCCGCCCGCCGCGCCCGTAGCACGCGGGGCCGGGATCGGCGCCGGCGCTCTCCGGCCCCACCGCGATGCGGCCGAGCGCGTCGACATGGGCGAGGCTGCCGCCGCCGGCGCCAATCTCCACCATCTCGATCACCGGGATGCGCAGCGGCAGGCCGGAGCCGCGACGGAAGCGGCCGACCCGCGCCACCTCGAAATGGCGGGCGGTCTGCGGCCGGAAATCGTCGATCAGACACACCTTGGCGGTGGTGCCGCCCATGTCGAACGACAGCACCCGGTCCAGCCCCTTCGCGCGCGCCACCTCGGCGCTGAAGATCGCACCGCCGGCGGGGCCGCTCTCGACCAGGCGGATCGGGAATCGGCAGGCGGTGGCGATGGTGGTCAGGCCGCCGCCCGACAGCATCATGAACACCGGCGCCAGCAGGCCCATGCCGTGCAACTCCCGCTCCAGCCGGCGCAGGTAGCTGGCCATCAGCGGCTGCACGTAGGCGTTGGCGACGGTGGTGCTGAACCGCTCCCACTCACGCATTTCCGGCGACACCTCGCTGGACAGCGACGCGGTCAGCTCCGGCAGCTCGTCCAGCAGGATGTCGCGGGCGCGGCGCTCGTGCGCGGGATTGACGAAGGCGTGCAGGAAACCAATGGCGAGGCTCTCGACCCGCTCGCGCCGCAGCACCGGCGCCAGCGCCCGCAGCGCCGCCTCGTCCAGCGGACGCAGCACATGGCCCTCGTTGTCGAGCCGTTCGGCCACGCCGAGCCGCAGCGCGCGCGGCACCAGCGGTTCCGGCAACGCGATGTTGAGGTCGTACTGGTCGTACCGGCTCTCGTTGCCGAGCGCCAGCACATCGCGGAAACCTGCGGTGGTGATGAAGCCGACACGCGCACCATTGCGCTCGATCAGCGCGTTGGTGGCCAGCGTGGTGCCGTGGACCACGATCCGCACGTCGGCGGGCGTCAACCCGACCTGCGCCAGGATGCCCCGCACCCCCGCGAGCACCGCTTGCTCCGGCGCTGTGGGCGTGGTCAGCACCTTGGCGGTGGTGCGTGCGCCATCATGTTCGAGGGCGAGATCGGTGAAGGTGCCGCCGATGTCGACGGCCAGGCGGGCGGTGGGATGGATCATGCCGCACTGAAGCGAAGCTGGCCTGTTCTGGCAAGGCGGCTGGTGGCGAGGCATGATGCCGGGCCAACATAGAAGCGGGAAAGGGTTGCATGACCGCTATCGCCACGTCGGCCTGGATGCCGGCACCCCGCGAGGCGCCACGCCGCCTGTTCGCCATCGGCGACGTGCATGGCCAATCCGACCTGCTGCACGCCCTGCACGCGCATTTGGAGGCGCTGCTGGACGCGGCCTCGCCCGCCGGGCCGCCTGTCGACGCGCCAGTCGACGGGCCGGTGCTGGTGCATCTGGGCGACTACATCGACCGTGGCCCGGACAGCCTGGGCGCGTTGCGGGCGGCGCTGGATTGGAGCCACCCGCGATGCGAGGCGGTGGCGCTGCCGGGTAACCACGAGCAGATCATGCTGCGCTTCGCCGACACTTATCAGGAGGACGCGAAGCCGGAACGCCAGGAGGACGCGCTGGCGCTGTGGGTGATGAACGGCGGCTCGGAGGTCTGCGCCGAACTCGGCATCATCGACATCACCGACCCGGCGGTGGTCGGCGTGGCACTGACCAGCCGGATGACGCCGTTGCTCGAACGCCTGCGCGCGTTGCCGGCGGCGGCGTTCTTCCCGCCGTACCTGTTCGTCCACGCCGGCCTGCCGCGCGGCGTCGCCAGCAGATACGTGCCGCCAGCCGACGTGCCCGGCATCGATTGGCGGGCCGAGCGCCCCGGCAGCGCCGGGTTCAGGGGCAGCCGCAGCCCGCTATGGGTCCGCGAAGGCTTCCTCGACGTCATGGCGCCCTGGCCGGACGACACCATCGTCATCCACGGCCACACCATCGTTCGCCATGGTCCAGACATCCGCCCCAACCGCATCGGCCTCGACCTCGGCGCGTTCAAGCACGGGCGGCTGGCGATGATCGAGTTGTCCGGCGCGCGGATGCGCTTCCATCTGGCGCAGCGGAGCGGCTGAAGCTGGTCGGATCGGCGCGAGAGACGCAGCGCGCATTTGCGGGCAACTGCTATAATCACAGGACATCGAGGAGATAGGCCATGACCGACATCGGGACAGCCGGCACGTTCACGCTTGGCGACCGCACTGTGAAACGCCTTGGCTACGGCGCCATGCAACTCGCCGGACCGGGCGTGTTCGGGCCGCCCCGCGACCGTGACGCCGCGATCGCGGTGCTGCGCGAGGCGGTGGCGAGCGGCGTCGATCATATCGACACCAGCGACTTCTATGGCCCCCATGTCACCAACCAAGTGATCCGCGAGGCGCTGCACCCCTACCCCGGCGATCTCGTCATCGTCACCAAGATAAGCGCCCGGCGGGGCGAGGACGGATCGTGGATCCCCGCCTTCTCGCGTGAGGAACTGACTGCGGCAGTGCATGACAACCTGCGCAACCTCGGCGTGGATGTGCTGGAGGTCGTCAACCTGCGCTGCATGTTGAACCCCCACCATCCGGTCGAAGGGTCGCTTGAGGCGCCGATCACGGTGCTGGCCGATCTTCAGCGGCAAGGCCTGGTGCGCCATATCGGGCTGAGCAACGTCACCGCCACACAGGTTGCCGAGGGACGCCGGATCGCTCCGATCGTCTGCGTGCAGAACCAGTACAACCTCGCGCACCGCGACGACGACGCGCTGATCGACGAGCTCGCGGCGGCCGACACCGCCTATGTGCCGTTCTTCCCGCTCGGCGGCTTCTCGCCGCTGCAATCGACGGCGCTGTCCGATGTGGCGGCGAGGCTCGGCGCCACGCCGATGCAGGTGGCGCTGGCATGGCTGCTCCAGCGCGCGCCGAACATCCTGTTGATCCCCGGCACCTCGTCGGTGGCACACCTGCGCGAGAACCTGGCGGCAGCCGAGCTGGTATTGCCGAGCGATATGGTGGCCGCGCTGGACCGGATCGGGGCCGGCGTCGTGGCGGCATAATCAGCGTGGTTCACGCGCCGCGCCGATGAAATCGACGAAGGCGCGCAATGGGCCGGGAGCGACACCGACCCGTCTTGACGATGACTTTCCAGGAAGGCCAGCCTAGGCAGGCGGTTGTTTTTGCAAAAGAGAATCAAAAGCCTTCGCCAGTTAGAGCGTGATGCGTTTAGCTTGAAGCGTATCCGGAGTTCTGGAGGTATCGGGCGCACTCATCTGGCTTGAAGTGGTCGAGCAGCTCGCCGCTGCGTT
>JAYTQW010000364.1:0-6613 GCA_043746535.1 Rhodospirillales bacterium | reverse complement strand
GTTCAAGGCGCGCGGCATCCGCGTCAACGCGGTCAGCCCCGGCCCGGTGGAGACGCCGATCCTGACCCAGTTCCGCGCCGTGCTCGGCGACGCCCGCGTGGACAGCGACATCGCGCGCGTGGGACGGGCCGGTACGGCGGGCGACGTGGCCCCCGCCATCGCCTTCCTGTGCTCGGACGGCGCGCGCTGGATCAACGGGGTCAACCTGCCGGTCGATGGCGGCCTGGAAGCATCGGTCAGCGCCGACGCGCTTGGCTTCGCTCCGTGAGTTTCGCCCGCATCAACGGCGCGGTGCTGCACTGGCAGGCTCACGGCGCCGGGCCGCCGGTGGTGTTCGCCAACTCGCTCGGCAGCGATCTCCGCATCTGGGATGCCCTGCCGCTGCCTGGCTATCGCGTCGTCCGCTATGACCTGCGCGGCCACGGGCTGTCGGACGCGCCCAAAGGCGCGTTTGGCATCGACGACCATGCCGACGATCTTGCCGCCCTGATCGACCATCTCGGCGCCGGGCCTTGCGCGCTGGTCGGCCTCAGCGTCGGCGGCATGATCGTGCAGCGCCTCGCGGCCCGCTTCCCGGAGCGCGCCCGCGCCATCGTGTTGTGCGCCACCGCCGCCCGGATCGGCACGCCAGCCATGTGGGCTGGGCGGATCGAGGCGGTGCGGCACGGCGGCCTCGCCCCGATCGCCGACGCCATCCTGGAACGGTGGTTCACCGCCCGCTTCCGCGCGGAACGGCCGGACGACCTGGCCGGCTGGCGCAACATGCTGGTCCGCACCCCGGCCATCGCCTATGCCGCGACCTGTGCGGCCATCCGCGACGCCGACCTCGCCGCCGGCGCCGCCGCGATCCGCGCACCTTGCCTGTGCGTGGCCGGCGCGGAGGACGTATCGACCCCGCCCGAGCTCGTGCGCGCGACCGCCGCGCTGATCACGGATGCGCGTTTCGAGACGATTGCCGGTGCCGCCCACTTGCCGTGCATCGAGCAGCCGGACCGGCTCTCCGCACTGATCCGGCAACATTTGACGGAGGCCGCCTATGTCTGACCCGAGTGCCGCCTACGCCGCCGGCATGGCAACCCGCCGCCGGGTGCTGGGCGACGCGCATGTGGACCGCGCCAGTGCCGCCGCGTCCGATTTCGACGCCGGTTTCCAGGCCTTCATCACCGAGGGCGCCTGGGGCACCGTCTGGTCCGGCCCGGAGTTGTCGCCGCGTGAGCGGTCGTTGGTGACGCTGGCATTGCTGGCGGCGCTGGGCCACGAGGAGGAGCTGGCGCTGCACCTGCGCGCCACCCGCAACACCGGGGCGACGCCGGACGATATCCGCGCCGCCTTCATGCATGTCGCCGTCTATGCCGGCGTGCCCGCCGCCAACACCGCGTTCAGGGTGGCGAAGCGGGTGCTGGCGGAGGAGGCATGACCATGCGCCTCGACGGCCCGTTCCTGCCCCGCGACCGCGCCTGGCATCCCCCGGCGCTGACCCCGCCCTATAAGGGCTCCGTCCTGCGCTCGCCGCGCCACCCGCTGCTGTCGCTGGAGACCACGCCGTCCGAGGCGAGCGGGCCGGTGTTCGGCCACGACCTGATCGGGCCGCTCGACCACGACCTGATCCGCAACTACGCCCATGGCGGCGAGGCGATCGGCCAGCGCATCGTGGTGTTCGGGCAGGTGCTGGACGAGAACGCCCGCCCTGTCGCGGGATCGCTGGTCGAGTGTTGGCAGGCCAATGCCGGTGGCCGCTACCGCCACAGCCGCGACGGCTACCTTGCGGCACTCGACCCCAACTTCGGCGGCTGCGGCCGGACGCTGGCGGATGCGGAGGGCTGGTATTCGTTCCGCACCATCCGGCCGGGTGCCTATCCGTGGCCGAACGGGGTGAACGACTGGCGTCCGGCGCATATCCACTTCTCGCTGTTCGGCCACGCCTTCGCGCAGCGGCTGGTGACGCAGATGTATTTCGAGGGCGATCCGATGATCTGGGACTGCCCAATTGTTGGCACCATCCCCTCGCGCGCGGCGGTCGAGCAACTGATTGCCCGGCTGGACCGCCGCCAGACCGTGCCGATGGACGCGCTGGCCTACCGCTTCGACATCGTGCTGCGCGGCCGGCGCGCGACCTTCTTCGAGCGGGAGCAGGGCCAATGACCCAACTCAGGGAGTCACCCTCGCAGACCGCAGGCCCCTACATCCATATCGGCAGCAACCCGAACTGGGTCGAGATCGCCGGCGTCTGGGACGCCGATCTCGGCTTGGTTATGGTTGGCCTCGACACGCCGGGCGAGCGGATCCTGGTCACCGGCCGCGTGCTCGACGGCGACGGGGCGCCGCTGACCGACGCGCTGGTGGAGATCTGGCAGGCGGATGCGCAGGGCCGCCACAACGCCGACTCAGGTTTTTCTGGCTGGGGGCGGCAGCCGACCGACCGGACGAGCGGGCTGTTCCGGTTCGAGACGATCAGGCCGGGGCCGGTTGCCTTCCCGGACGGCCGCATAATGGCGCCGCATATCTCGGTCTGGATTGCGTCGCGCGGCCTTAACGTGGGCCTGCACACAAGGCTGTATTTCGCCGACGAGGCCGATGCCAACGCCCGCGACCCAGTGCTGGCCCGCATCGCCGACCCGCGCCGGCGGCGGACGCTGCTGGCGGCGCGCGAGGAGTGTCACGGCCTGCCGTGCTACGGCTTCGACATCCACCTGCAAGGGCCGGACGAGACCGTGTTCTTCGACATCTGATGGGCGGCGCCACCCTGCTTGATGCGCTGGTCGGCGACGCCACCATCGCCGCATGGTTCGGCGACGCGGCCGAGATCACGGCGATGCTGGCGTTCGAGGTCGCACTGGCCGAGGCGCAGGCGGAGTGCGGCCTGGTGCCCCCAGAGGCTGCCGCGGCCATTGCCGTGGCAGCGGCGCGATACCAACCGATGCTGCCCGAGCTGAGCCGCCGGATGGCGGCCGACGGCGTGCTCGGTCCGGGGCTGGTGGCGGCATTGCGGACAGGGGTCGGCGAGCCGCACGGGCAATGGCTGCACTTCCAGGCGACCAGCCAGGACGCGGTGGATACCGGGCTGACGCTGCGGCTGAAATCGGTGGTGGCGGAACTGGATAACCGCCTTCAGGCGGTGCTGGCCCGGCTGCACGACCTACGTGGGTCGCAGGGAGACGTGGTCCTGATGGGCCACACCCGGATGCAGCGCGCCCTGCCGGTCGCCGCCGCCGACAAGATCGACGGCTGGATGCGCCCGCTGCAACGCCACCGGCAGCGCCTCGCGGAGCTATCGCCGCATCTGCTGGTGGTGCAGTTCGGTGGCCCGGTCGGCACCCGCGCCGGGCTGGCGGGCGTGGGCGATCGCGTGGCGGCCAGCCTAGCCGACCGGCTCGGGCTTGGCGCGGCACCGTGCTGGCACACCGCACGCGGGCCGGTAGTCGAGTTCGGCCAATGGCTGGCGCTGGTCGCGGGATCGCTGGGCAAGATCGGTCAGGACGTGGCGCTGCTGGCGCAGAACGAGGTCGGCGCGGTGTGTCTGGCCGCAGGCGGCGCGTCCTCGGCGATGCCGCATAAATCCAATCCGGTTGCCGCCGAAGTGCTGGTCGCCCTGGGGCGGTTCACCGCCGGGCAGGCCGGCACGCTGGCACAGGCGATGGTGCATGAGGGCGAACGCTCCGGTGCCGCCTGGACGCTGGAATGGATGACCCTGCCGCCGCTCGCCATCGCCACCGGGGCGGCGCTGCGCCATGCCGACGCCTTGCTGTCCGGTCTCACCTTTCTCACGACTTCGATGGAATGACAGGAGCCGTCGTTTGTCACCCGTGATCATCGCCGTCGCCATCACCGGCTCGGTGCCGCGCAAGCGGGACAACCCGGCGGTGCCGGTGACGCCCGCCGAGCAGATCGAATCCACCCATGCGGCGTTCGAGGCCGGGGCCTCGTTGGTCCACATCCACGTCCGCAACCCCGACGAGACGCCATCCTCTGACCCGGAGCTGTTCGCGCAGGTGCAGGCGGGGGTGCGGCGGCACTGTCCTGGCATGATCGTGCAGTTCTCCACCGGCGGGCGCGGCCGCGACCCGGCGGCGCGCGGCCTGTCGCTGCGGCACCGGCCCGACATGGCCTCGCTGTCCACCGGATCGGTCAACTTCCCGACCATCGTCTATGAGAACGGAGCGGCCCTGGTCACCGACCTGGCGACCCAAATGCAGGCGCGCGGCATCGCCCCGGAGATCGAGATCTTCGACCTGTCGCACCTGCACGGCGCCTATCGGCTGGTCGAGGCCGGGCTGCTGCACGACCACCCGCATGTGCAGTTCGTTCTGGGCGTGCAGAACGCCATGCCGGCGCAGGAGCATTTGCTCGACATCCTGCTTGGCGAAATGCGTCGGCTGCTGCCACGCGCCACCTGGACCGCTGCCGGCATCGGGCGGCACCAGAGCGAGGTGATGCGCTGGGCACTGGCGCGCGGCGCAGACACGGTCCGGACCGGGCTGGAGGACAACATCCGCATCACCCGCGACCGCCTCGCTGCCAGCAACGCCGAGCTGGTCGAGCATGCGGCGGCCATCATCGCGGAGAACGGCCGATGTGTCGCCACTTCCGCCGAGGCGCGCTCGATCCTGCAGTTGCGAGCTTGGACCGTGGCCTGAGCGGCAACCCAGGTTTGGGATAGCCGAGCGCTTCAGCCATCTTGCGCTGGCGACTATGTTGCACGAACCGAAAGACGGTCGTGAGACACCTGGCTTCTTCAACTGTCACATCAGACGGACGTATTCGCGGCGGCAGGCGCGCACGGGTGCGAGATTACTAAGGCCGGGACCAACGACCGGCGAACCTGGCCCACAACCAATCCCCGTACTCCCGTCTGGCCGGCATCCCGCCAGCCACCGCCGCGCAGCTGGCGCACTTTGCCGTCAAGGCCCAGTGACGGCGAAGTTGTGCGTCTTGGCCATCTGGGCCGGATCAGGCTACCTGCCCTGTCTTGGCGCCGAATAGGCCGAGCTGCTGCCGCTGCGCTGTAAGCAAATCATATGGCTGGCCGAGCCTGATCCTGCTTGCATCGTCAAGTTGCCGCACATGGGCGTCGTCCAACTGGACGGTTGCGCCGTCGCGGTTGTCGAGCAGTTGGGCCTGCGTTCGTGGCCCCAGAATCGGGACCATCCCTTTTCGAACAAGCTAGGCAATCGCAACGGCACTTGGGCCGCATCCGATCTGCCCTGATACTGCCAGCAGCGCGTCGATGACGGCGTCATTCCTGGCATCCATCTCGGGAGCGGTGCCTTTCCGGCCAGGCTCGCCCTTGCGGTACTTGCCGGTCAGCACGCCCCCGGCCAGGGGCGAGTAGCCCATCACGCCAAGCCCAAGGGCGGCCGCCATCGGCAGGAACTCCCGCTCGGCGGTGCGCTCGATGAGGTTGTATTCAAGCTGGAGGACGGCGACCGGCACCCAGCCGCGCAGGTCGGCGAGGGTTGCCGCAACGCCGACGCGCCACGCCGGGAAGTTCGAGAAGCCGGCGTAGAGCACCTTCCCGGCGCGAACAAGGTCGTCCAAGCCGCGCGCGATCTCCTCCACCGGGGTGATGCCGTCGTCGAAGTGCGGCAGATAGATGTCGATCCGGTCGGTCTTCAAGCGCCGAAGGCTATCCTCGACCGACTTGGCCATCGCCTTGCGGTTGTTGCCAACCGCGGTGGGTGACGGGTGGGCGGAGGCGCTGCGGCTGTACTTGGACGCGATGACGAACTCGTCGTGCCGGGGGGCGGTGAACTCGTCGATCAGGCTTTCCGCTTGGCCGAACTGATAGGCTTCCGAGGTGTCGATGAAGTTGCCCCCGGCCTCGGCGTAGCTGTTGAAGATGCGCGCGGCCTTGCCGGGGTCGGCGCCCTGCCGGCCGCGGTGCCAAACATTCCCGTTCCCAGGGCAAGGTGCGACACCTTGAGGCCGGTCCGGTCACCGAACATCCGATGCTGCATCAGGGTGCCTGTCGTGCTGCGGTTGTTGAAGTGCTGCCCACCGCCACAACTCCTCGAAGCGCCGACTTGCGGTGCGGGTGTGGTGGACGGTGTGCCTGGGGTCGCGGTGGCCCAGGCAGTCCTGGATGAGGCGGAGGTCGTAACCCTTGTTGGCCAGGGCGAAGCCGCAGGAGTGCCACCCGGCCTTGGCGGCGTCCCAGCAGGCGCGCGACCTCGCCCTCGCTCAGGAAGTTCTGGGCTCGCTCGTGCCCGTTCGCGACGTCGTCCGGAACTGCCTTAGTGCCACTCTCTACACTTCGCCTCTTGGGCGCCCGCCATGGCACGGCCGTGATCCCTTGCTGCTGCTGGCGACAGGGTAGCCGACTTCTGACAGAATGCGCGCTCTGTAAAGAGTTGGCCGTGTTCGCACGGCCTGCCTCCAACCGAGGTCAAAGCCGTGCCTTCATATCTAGCAGGCTGCTGAAAAAGGGTCGCGTGGCAGTCGGTTGATGTCATTCCCCGCTGTTGGATGGCAGGGGCTGCGGGATGCGCGGTTCGGACGAGCGGACGACTTCCATGTTCAGCTACGTGAGCTGCGAGGCGCGCGTGCCGCCGGACCATCCTTTGCGGCTGATCCGGGCGGTGGTGGACGAGGCGCTGGACGTGCTCTCGGCGGAGTT
>JAYTQW010000363.1:0-6558 GCA_043746535.1 Rhodospirillales bacterium | reverse complement strand
TCGTCGTCGCCGGCGTTGATGCCCTTCTGGTTCAGGATGGTGTCGATGATGACGGCGGTCTTGCCGGTCTGGCGGTCGCCGATGATCAGCTCGCGCTGGCCACGGCCGATCGGGATCAGCGCGTCGATCGCCTTGATCCCGGTCTGCATCGGCTCGTTGACCGACTTGCGCGGGATGATGCCGGGCGCCTTGCGCTCCACCAGGGCGCGCTCGCCCACGATCGGCCCCTTGCCGTCGATCGGGTTGCCGAGGCCGTCGACCACGCGGCCGAGCAGGCCGCGCCCGACCGGCACGTCGACGATGCGCCCGGTGCGGCTGACCGTGTCGCCCTCGCGGATGGTGCGGTCGTCGCCGAAGATCACCACGCCGACGTTGTCGGTCTCGAGGTTCAGCGCCATGCCGGTCAGCCCGGCGCCGGGGAACTCGACCAGCTCGCCGGCCATCACGTTCTGCAAGCCGAAGATGCGGGCGATGCCGTCGCCGACGCTGAGCACCTGGCCGGTCTCGGAGACGTTGGCCTCGGTGTCGAACGACGCGATCTGCTGCTTCAGGATTTCCGAAATCTCGGCCGGACGGATGTCCATCATGCGGCTCCCTTCATGGCGTATTGCAGGCGCTGTAGGCGCGATTTCAGGCTGCTGTCATAGAGCCGCGCGCCGATGCGCACGACCAGGCCGCCAAGCAGGGACGGATCGACCTTCTTGACGATGTCGACGTTGCCGTAGCCGGCCTCGATCAGGCGGGCGCGGATCTGCTGCTCCTGCACGTCGGTCAGCGGATGCGCGGTTTCCACCCGGGCCGCCACCACGCCGCGCTTCTCGGCCACCAGGGCGGCGAAGTCGGCGACGATGGCGCGCAACTGGCGCAGCCGGCGGTTGGCGGTGACCACGCCCGCGAAATCCATCACGATCTTGCCGAAGCCCTGCTCGGCCAGCACCGCCCGCATCGCCTTCTGCGCGGTGGCGACATCGATCAGCGGGCTTTCGACCAGCCGGCGCAGCTCGGCGCTCGCGTCCACCAGCCGGCCCAGCGCGTTCATCTGGTCCACCACCTCGTCCAGCGCATGGCGCTCGTCGGCGAGGCTGTAGAGGGCGGTGGCGTAACGGTCGGCCAACCCGCCGCGTGAGGATGTGCTGCCGGCCTGCGCCACTGTGCCTCGTTTCCTGTTCGTGGCCGCCATGAAGGCGCGGCCAAAGCCCTGCCGGGCGCGAGCGTCCCGGCGCGGTGCCGATAGCATGGGGTCCGGGGGCACGCAACACGGCGGACAACCGGTTCAGGCCGCCTCGGCGATGCGCCGGGAGATCCATTCGCTGAGGCTGACGCCCTCCTCCGCCGCCCGCATCGCCGCCTTGCGGTGCAGCTCCGGCGGCGTGCGTAGGGAGATATTGCCGCGAAACGGCCGGTCCGGCTGCTCGCCACGCTCGGCACAGAACGCCAGGTAGTCGTCGATGCTGGTGCGGAACGCCTGCTGCAACTCGATGGCCGAGCCGCCTTCGACGTAGATCACGTCGCGCAGGCCGGCGACGGTGGCGGTCAACACGCCGTCGGCCGGGTCGAGGTCGATCGGGCCCATCACGTAGCCTTTGTATTCCATCATGGCGAAACCCCCGCTGCCCTCAAGAAGCTCCGAACCGCATCGACCGCCGCCTTGCGCGTCTCCGGCTTTGGGTGCGGCCGGTGGAAGTGGCCGCGCAGCCCGTTCAGCACCAGCACCACCCGGCTGCCCTCGCGCTCCACGATCTCGCCGCCCAGCCCGGTGACCAGCGCCTCCACGTCGGACCAGCGCAGATCGGACCGGGTCGGGCGTTCAAGGATGCGCAGCAAGGTTCGGCGCTGCGTCGTGTTCATACCGTCATTGATAGCAGCATCCGCTATCAAAGGCAATGATCATCACAAGAAGCTCACCGGGTCCACGTCCACATCCACCCGCGCGTCGCCGCGCGCCGGCACCTGCGCCAGCCAGGCGCGCAGGATCGGCTGCACCGCGACCTCGCGCAGCGTGCGCAGCAGCAGGCGGCGACGGTGGCGGCCGCGCAGCAGGGCGAACGGGGCCGGGGCCGGGCCGAGCACGGTGATGCCGTGGCCGCGCGGCGCCGCCTGGCCGAGGTCGCGGGCCAGCGCGTCGGCGGCCTCGGCAGTGTCGGCGCTGACGATCAGCGCCGCCAGCCGTCCGTATGGCGGCCAATGCCCCGGCCTGCGCTCCTCCGCCTCGCGCGCCATGAAGCCGGCGAGGTCGCCCTGCGCCAGCGCCTGCATCACCGGATGCTCGGGGCTGTAGGTTTGCAGCATGACATGGCCCGGCGCCTCGGCCCGCCCGGCCCGCCCGGCGACCTGATGCAGCAACTGCACCGTGCGCTCGGCGGCGCGCAGGTCGCCGCCGCCCAGGCCGAGGTCGGCGTCCACCACGCCAACCAGCGTCAAATGCGGGAAGTGCCAGCCCTTGGCGACGATCTGGGTGCCGATGATGAGGTCGACCGCGCGCGCCTCGATCGCGGCGGCGGCCTGGGCGGCGGCGTTGGGGCCGCTGATGGTGTCGCTGGCCATGACCAGCAGCCGCGCCTCGGGGAACGCCGCGCGCGCCTCCTCGGTGAT
Source organism: Rhodospirillales bacterium (assembly GCA_043746535.1). Taxonomy (GTDB): domain Bacteria; phylum Pseudomonadota; class Alphaproteobacteria; order Acetobacterales; family Acetobacteraceae; genus CAVRQM01. The sequence goes on along the minus strand of JAYTQW010000363.1, from coordinate 3,966 downwards.
GCGCTCGATGCCGGGTCCGACGGCGGCGAGGCTGCCCTCGGCGCGGCAGGACGGGCAATGCGTCGGGATCGGCTCGGCATGGCCGCAATGGTGGCATTGCAGCCGGGCGCGGGCGCGGTGCTCGACCAGCCATGCGGTGCAGTTCGGGCACTGCATCCGGTGCCCGCAGCGGCGGCACAGCGTCAGCGGCGCGTAGCCGCGGCGGTTGAGGAACAGCATCGCCTGCTCGCCGCGCGCGAACGTCTCCGCCATCGCCGCCAGCAGCGGCGCGGCCAGGAATTTGCCCCGCTCCGGCGGCCCGTCGCGCAGGTCGAGCAGGCTGATCGCCGGCATGGTGGCGCCGCCGTGGCGGGCGGGCAGGTACAGCCGGCGGTAGCGGCCAGCCTCGACGTTGGCGACACTCTCCAGGCTCGGCGTCGCCGACACCAGCACCGCCGCCGCGTCGCACAGCCGGGCGCGCACCACCGCCATGTCGCGGGCGTGGTAGGTGACGCCGTCCTCCTGCTTGAACGCGGTCTCGTGCTCCTCGTCCACCACCACCAGGCCGAGGTCGGGGAACGGCAGGAACAACGCGGAGCGCGCGCCGACCACCACCGGCGCCTGCCCGCCGGCCACCGCCCGCCAGGTGAGACGGCGGGTGCGCGAGGACAGGTCGGAGTGCCAGACTGCCGGCGCCACGCCGAACCGCCGCTCGAACCGCTCCAGCCACTGCGCCGACAGCGCGATCTCCGGCAGCAGCACCAGCGCCTGCCGGCCCTGGCGCAGGCACTCGGCCACCGCCTCCAGATACACCTCGGTCTTGCCCGACCCGGTCACGCCGTCGAGCAGCGTCACCGAGAACGCGCGCGCGGCGGCGGCCTCCCGCAGGCTGGCCGCCGCCTCGGCCTGGTCGGAGGCCAACAGCGGCCCCGGCGTATCCGGGTCGGGATGGGCGAACGCCGCGCCGGGGCCGAGGGCGACCGGCAGGATAAGCCCGGCATCGGCCAGCGCCCGCACCACGCCGATGCCGACATCCGCCGCCCGCGCCAGCGCCGGGCCGCCGAGCGGGCCGCCGGCCAACGCGGCAAGCACGCGGGCGCGGGCGGGGGTCAGCCGCTCCGGCGCGGTCCGGCCCGCCAGCGCCCAGCCGGTCGGCACCGGCTCCGGGCGCAGCGCGTTGGTGCGCAACGCCATCGCCAGCACCTCGCCGGGCGGCGCGAGCGTGTAGGCAGCGATCCAGTCCACCAGCCGGCGCAGGTCGGCGCGCATCGGCGGCCCGTCGATCAGCCCGGACAGCGGCCGCAGCCGGTTGTCGCCGACGCCGTGGTCGGCGGGCGCGTCCCAGACCACGCCCACGGTCTCGCGCCGGTTCAGCGGCACCAGCACCAGGTCGCCCGGTCGCGGCTCCATCCCGTCCGGCACGCGGTAGTCGAACGGGCCGGCGAACGGGTACGGCAACAGCACCGGCACCCGCCGCACGCCGGGCGGGGGCTCGTGGGGTAGGATGTCCGGGGTCTCGAATGCCGGCTGCCGCCGTCGCCTTCTGGTCACGCCTGCCATTATGTGTAGGCTCATGCCGCAAACCAGGGGACGGAGCCAGGGCCATGACCGCAACCGCCACCACCGCCTGACGCGCGCGCGGCACTGAACGCCCGATACTGAACGCATGGCGCTGAACGCATGGCACTGAACGATTCGCGCCGGGTGCGCGGGCTGTTGGCCGCCGAGGTGGTGAGCTTCCTGCGCGAGCACGCCAGCTTCCTGGCCGACCACCCGGAGCTGTACCGCAGGCTGGCGCCGCCGGTGCGGGTGCATGGCGACATCATGGCCGATCACATGGCGGCGATGCTGCGGGCGGAGCGGCGGCACGCGGCGGCGATGGCGGAGCGCGCCGACGGCGTGCTGGCGGCGGGGCGGGCGGCGGCGGGGCTGGCGGCACGGGTGCAGGACGCGGTGCTGGCGCTGATCGCCGCCCCGGACGTGACCGAGTGCATCTGCGCGGAGCTGCCGGCGATCCTGGCGCTCGATGCGGTGTCGCTGCTGTGCGAGGGCAGGCTGGCCGGCGCCCGCGCGATCCCGGTCGGCACCGTGGCGCGCCTGCTCGGCAACCGTGCGGCCAGTATCCGCCGCGTGGTCACCGACGCCGCGTTGCTGCACGCGGAGGCGGCGTCCCTGGCCCGCCACGACGCGCTGGTGCGGGTGCCGCGCGCCGGGCCGAAGCTGATGCTGGCGCTGGTGGCGCGCGACGGCGATGGGCTGGACCCGGCGCAGAGCACCGGCGCGCTGGGCTTCCTGGGCCGCGCGGTGGCAGCGGCGCTGGCGCGCACAGGGTAGCGAGGGCGGGATGTTGGCGGCGGCGGCCCGGATCGGCTTTCTCGACTGGTTGCGCCACGAACGCCGCGCGGCGGTGCTGACGGTCGAGGCGTATGGCCGCGACACGGCCGCCTTCCTCGGCTTCCTCACCCGCCACCTGGGCGGCGAACCCGACCTCGCGGCCCTCGCCGGCCTGCGCGCCGCCGATCTGCGGGCGTGGCTGGCGCAGGAGGCGAACGCCGGCGCCGGCAATGCCACGCGGGCGCGGCACCTCTCGGCGGTGCGCGGCTTCTTCCGCTGGCTGGCGCGGCATCACGGGGTCGTCAACCCGCAACTGAGGCTGCTTGCCACACCGCGCGCGAAGAAGCGGCTGCCGCGCGCGCTGACACCGGATCAGGCGACGATGGTGGTGGACGACATCGGCGAGGTGTCGGACCAGCCACTGGTGCAGGCGCGCAACGTGGCGCTGTTCTGCCTGCTGTATGGCTGCGGCCTGCGCATCGCCGAGGCTTTGGCGCTGGATGTCGGCGCGGCCCCGCTGCCGGGTGGCGAGGCGGCGCTGCGCGTCACCGGCAAGGGCGGCCGGCAGCGGCTGGCGCCGGTGCTGGCGCCGGTGCGCGACGCGATGGCGGCGTGGCTGCGCCTGCACCCGCAACGCGGCGACAGTGCCGCGCCGCTGTTCGTCGGCGTGCGCGGCGGACGCCTCAACGCCCGCGTGGCGCAGCGCGACCTGGAGCGTTTTCGCCATCTCAACGGCCTGCCCGGCCACGCCACGCCGCATGCGTTGCGGCACTCGTTCGCCACCCACCTGCTGGCGGGCGGCGCCGACCTGCGCTCGATCCAGGAGCTGCTCGGCCATGCCAGCCTGTCCACCACCCAGCACTACACGGCGGTGGACGAGAGGCAGCTCATGGCGGTGTGGGCGCGCACCCACCCGCGCGGATGATCCGGATCAGGCGACCGGCGGCTCGCGCAGCAGGTCGCGCAGGTCGAGCCGCTCGGTGACCATGCGCAACGCGCCGTCCGCCAGGCGCGGCCAAAGCTCCGGGGCGCGGTCCCAGTACAGCTCGACCCCGTTCTGGTCGGGATCGGTCAGGTACAGCGCCTCGCTGACGCCGTGATCGGACGCGCCGTCCAGCCCGATTCCGGCCGCCATCAGCCGGCGCAGCGCGTCGGCCAGGTCGGCGCGGGTCGGGTATAGGATCGCCGTGTGGAACAGCCCGGTGGTGCCACGCGCCGGCGGCGACCCGCCCAGGCTCTCCCAGGTGTTCAGCCCGATATGGTGGTGGTAGCCGCCCGCCGAGATGAACGCCGCCTGCGTGCCGTAGCGCTGGATCAGCGCGAAGCCGAGCACGCCGACGTAGAAGCCGAGCGCCCGGTCGAGGTCGGCCACCTTCAGGTGGACATGGCCGATCCGGACGCCGGCGGCGATCGGCCTTGCCGCCGCCTCGGTGGTGGGAAGAGTGGTGGCGGACATGCGGGTTCCTTCTCGAAGTTGCATCGGGCTCGAAGCTACATCAGGTGATGCGGGCCCGCGCTGGCCGGCTGACGTCACGGAGCGTAGCCGACCTTCGCGGGCAGGCCGAACCAGGTCATCCGGTCGGTCAGATCGGACAGCCAGCCCCAGGCCTCGCCAGTCCACTCGCGCAGCACGCTGGCATGGCTTGGCGCGGC
>JAYTQW010000362.1:0-17198 GCA_043746535.1 Rhodospirillales bacterium | reverse complement strand
GCCGCAACGCCTCGCCGTGGTCGATGGCGGGCTGACGCTGCGGCTGCCGCTCGAACACGGCTTCAAGCCGACGCAGGATTTGCGCGGCGTGCTGGTGCTGCGCGATCCGCAGGGTGGCGAGCGCGCGCTCGACATCGATGCGACACCTGGCGCCGTACCCTCCGTCGCGGCGACGGCGCCCATGACGCTCCTGCCGGCGTGGCAGTCGCTGCTGCTGGCGCTGGCGGGCGGGCTGCTGCTGAACCTGATGCCCTGCGTGTTCCCGGTGCTGGCGATGAAGGCGCTGGCGCTGGCCCGTCTGGCGGGACGCGACCGCGCCACCGTGCGCGGCCACGCGCTGTCCTACACCGCCGGCGTGCTGGCCGCATTCCTCGCTCTGGCCGGGGCGCTGCTGGCGTTGCAGGCGGCGGGGATAGCGGCCGGCTGGGGCTTCCAGTTCCAGTCGCCGGCGCTGGTGGCGCTGATGGCGTGGCTGCTGTTCGCCATCGGCCTCAACCTCGCCGGTGTGTTCGAGGTCGGCGCCGGCCGGCTCGCCAATGCAGGTGCTGCACTGGCGAACCGGCACGGCCATGCCGGCAGCTTCTGCACCGGGCTGCTGGCGGTGGTGGTGGCCACGCCCTGCACCGCGCCGTTCATGGGCGCGGCGCTGGGCGCGGCCCTGGCCGGGCCGCCGGCGCTCGCCATCGGCATCTTCCTGGCGCTCGGCGCGGGCCTTGCGTCGCCGTACGCGTTGCTGGCGGTGTTTCCCTCGCTGGCGCGCCTGCTGCCACGTCCAGGCGCCTGGATGGATGTGCTGCGGCAGGCGCTGGCATTCCCGATATTCGCCGCCTGCGTCTGGCTGGTCTGGGTGGTCAGCGTGCAGGCCGGGCCGCCCGGCGTGCTGGCGGTGTGCGCCGGTGCCGCGTTGCTCGGCTTCGCCGGCTGGGCCATCGGGCGCGGCCAGCATGGCGGGAGGGCCAGCCGGCTGGCTGCGGGTGTCGCCGCCGCCTTCGCCGTCCTGGCCACCGCCGGGCTGCTGCCGAGCCTGGCCGCCGCTCCCCCGCCAGCCGCCGCCGCCGTCGCCGGCACGACGTTGCCGGGCGAGGCGTTTTCCGCCGGCCGCCTGGCCGAATTGCGGGCGTCGGGCCGCCCGGTGTTCGTCAACCTGACAGCGGCATGGTGCGTGTCCTGCCTGGTGAACGAGCGGGTGGCGTTGTCGCGCGATGCGGTGCGCGACGCCTTCGCCGCCGGGCATGTCGCCTACCTGGTGGGCGACTGGACCCGCGCCGACGCCGGCATCACCCGTTTCCTGCACGACCAGGGCCGCGACGGGGTGCCGCTGTACATATTCTATCCGCCGCACGCGGCTGGCGTGGTGTTGCCGCAGATCCTCACCGAGGCGACCGTGCTGAACACCTTGGTCCAGTCCCGCGCCCAGCAGGGTTCGTAGCCCCAGTCTGCGGGCAGCATCAGCGGGGCGGCAAATCGCGCAGTTCGCGCAGCGCATGGCGCAGGTGCCAGATGCCCGACCGCATCCGGCCGGCGGCGCAGAGTTGGCGGCCTCGCTCCGCCAGCGCATCCGCCTCGGGCCGCTTGCCGGCGAGCCGTTGCCGGTAGAGCGTCGCCATATCCGACAGATGCGCGCAGAAGGCGGCGTTGTCCGGCGACATCATCTCCGCGGTCTCGCTGCGCGCGGTACTCACCTCGGGTAGGCGCGGGGGCGCATTCTGCGGGCCGCCCGGCGTCGGCGCCGCCAATGCCGCGCTCGCGCACAGCCATGCCGCCGCCGCGATACTTCGCCCACACCTGAACATGATGCGGATTATGCTCCCGGCTCCGTGACCATTGGCTGGGGCATCGATGAATTAATGGCCATCAGCGCGCCGCCCCCCGCCAGCAGCAGGGTGGCGCGCAGCCCCGGCGCGTTGTCATCCAGCCGCAATGCGCCGCCATGCAGCGTCGCCACCGCCTGCACCAGCGCCAGCCCAAGCCCGGAGCCGGGCGTGCTGCGCGCCGCCTCGCCGCGAAAGAACCGGTCGGCGGCACGGGCGCGGTCGGCCTCCGGGATGCCGGGGCCGTGGTCGGCCACCACGATGCACACGCCATCCCCGGCGGCGCTTGCGGTCAGCCGCACCTGTGCTCCCGCCGGCGAGAACTTCAGCGCGTTGTCGAGCAGGTTGGCGACCGCCTGCTGGATCATGGCGCGGTCGCCGTCGCACACCAGCCGCCCCGGCAGTTCGGCTTGCAGCGCCTGGCCGCACTCCTCGGCGGCGGCGGCGTATAGCTCGACCAGGTCTTGCAGCAGCGGCGCGAGGTCGACCGGCGCGAAGGCCGAGCGACGGGCGCCCGCCTCGATCTCGGCAATGCGCAGCAACGCCTGGAACACGCCGACGATGCCGTCGAGGTCGGAGGTCGCGCGCTCGATCGCGGCCCGCAACGCCGGCTCGCTGGCGCCCGGCCGCGACGCGTCCTCCAGCCGCATCCGCGCGCGGGTGATCGGCGTGCGCAGGTCGTGGGCGATGGCATTGGAGACCTGGCGCACCCCGTCCATCAGCCGGCCGATGCGGTCCAGCATGTCGTTGATGGTCTCGGCCAGCCGGTCGAACTCGTCGCCGCGCCCGGTCAGCCGCACCCGCCGCGCCAGGTTGCCGGCGCTGATCGCCGCCGCCGTCGCCGACACGTCGGCCAGGGTGCGGCGGAACAGGCTGCGCACCGCCATCGACCCCACGATGCCCAGCACCGCCGCCAGCGCCGCCCCCCACAGCAGCGCGCTGGTCAGCAGGCGGCCCATCTGCGCCCGCACCTGCACGTCGCGCCCGACCAGCAGGCGGTAGCCCCCGGCCAGCGCGAACTGATGCACCCGCGCCATACCGCGCGCCCCGGCGCGCAGGATCGGCAGGTCCGACCACTCCTGATTGAGCACCACCTGTGACGGCCAGTGGTCGAGGTTGCCGCTGACCTTGGCCATGTCCGGCCGCACCAGCAGATAGATCGCGTCGTCGTCGATGTTGTCCATCTGGCGCTGTTCCAGGCTGTCGTTCAGCGCCCGCAACCCGCCATCGGCATAGCGCTCCGACAACCCCTGCGAGTCGGCGTTGATCGCCGCATCGGTCTGGCGTTGCAGCAGCCCGGCGGTCGACCACCACAGGAACGCCGCCAGCGCCAGCGCGGAGGCGGCGAACAGCGCCGCGTAGATCAGGCCGAACCGCACGCCGGCGGAGCGCACCAGCGAGCGGCCGGCGTGCCGCCGCCAGCCGGTCCAGTGGCCCACAGGCAGCCTGGGCACCATCACGGACGCCAGCCGATCAGGACTCCGCGCGCAGCATGTAGCCGGCGTTGCGCACCGTGTGGATCAGCGCCGAGGGAAACGGCTTGTCGATCTTCTGGCGCAGCCGCGACACATGCACGTCGATGACGTTGGTCTGCGGGTCGAAATGATAGTCCCACACGCCCTCCAGCAGCATCGTCCGCGTCACCACCTGCCCGGCATGGCGCATCAGGTATTCCAGCAACCGGAACTCGCGCGGTTGCAGGTCGATCTTCTGGGCGGCCCGGCGCACGCCGCGCGACAGCAGATCCATCTCCAGGTCGCCGACCACCAGCTTGGTCTGCGGCCCATCGCCCTTGCCGCGCCGGGTCAGCGCCTCGACCCGCGCCAGCAGCTCGGCGAAGGCGAACGGCTTGGTCAGGTAGTCGTCGCCGCCGGCCTGCAACCCGCGCACGCGGTCGTCGACATTGGCCATGGCCGACAGGAACAGCACCGGGGTCTGGTTGTGCTGCGCCCGCAGCGTCTCCAGCAGCCGCAGCCCGTCGACCCCGCCCGGCAACATGCGGTCCAGCACGATGGCGTCGAACGTCTCGGTGGCGGCCAGGAACAGGCCGTCGCGCCCGTTCGCCACGTGCTCCACCACGTGTCCCGCCTCACGCAGGCCCTTGGCCACGAACCCGGCCACTTCCTTGTCGTCTTCCACCACCAGGATGCGCATGTTCAGCCTTGTTCGTTGGGGCGCCGGCCAACTGCCACGCTCAGGTCAAGCTCACGACCGCTGCGGCGCAAGGTCAAGCGCACGCTGCCCCCGGGAGCCACCGACGACACCGCCTTGATGAGGTCGCTGGCGGTGTCCACCGGCGTGCCGTCCACCGCCAGCACGATGTCGCCGGCGCGCAGCCCGGCGCGCGAGGCCGGGCCGGTGCGGTCCACATCGATCACGCCGACACCGCCGGCGTGGCCACGCGCCGGACGCGGCGCATCGGCCGGCAACTCCTGCACCGACACGCCCAGCCAGCCGCGGTCGACATGGCCGCCGCGGCGCAACTCGGCGACGATGCGGGTGAGTATCTCGGACGGGATGGCGAAGCCGATGCCGACCGAGCCGCCGGTCGGCGAGACGATGGCGGTGTTCATGCCGACCACCTGGCCGTCCTCGTTGAACACCGGGCCGCCGGAGTTGCCGGGGTTGATCGGCGCGTCGATCTGGATGAAGTCGTCGAACGGCCCCTCGCCGATGTTGCGCCCGCGCGCCGAGACGATGCCGGCGGTGATCGAGCCGCCCAGCCCGAACGGGTTGCCGGCGGCGATCACCCAGTCGCCGACCTCGACCGCGCGGCTGTCGCCGAAGTTGACCGAGGGCAGCGGGTGGCCGGCCTGCACCCGGATCACCGCGACATCGGTCAGCGGGTCGACGCCGACGACGTGGGCCGGCAGCTCGGTGCCGTCGCTCAGCGACACCACGATCTTGTCCGCCTTGCCGACCACATGGTTGTTGGTGACGATGTAGCCGGCCGGGTCGATGATGAAGCCGGAGCCCGCCCCCTGCACCTCCTGCCGGCGTTTGCGCAACTGCCGCCGCAACTCGGACGGCAACGCCGCAAGCGGGTCCGCCGCATCGGCCGCCACGCTCTCGGTGACGCCGATGTTGACCACCGCCGGCAACACCGCGCGCACCACCGGCGCGAAGCTGTCCGGGCCGGTGCGGGCGGCGGCCGGCAGCGCCGTTGCCGTGAACAGCAGGCCGAGGGCGAGAGCGGAGGCGCGGACGGCGTGCATGCGGATTTATCCTGGGTGAAGACAGGTCGACGCCGCATGAGATGGCCCGTTCCCGCGCCGTTCACAAGATTTGGACGTTGCCGAAGCGAGTCATGGATAAGTGTTCAGACGCGGGACAAGCGTTCAGGCGCGCGGCTTCGACGCGCTGGCGGTCGCCGGATCGTCCGGCCAGTGGTGGCGCGGGTAGCGCCCGCGCATGTCCCGCCGCGCGTCCGCCCAGGCGCCGCGCCAGAACCCCGCGAGGTCGCCGGTGATGGCGATCGGCCGTCCCGCCGGCGACAGCAGCGCCAGCCGCAGCGCCACCCGCCCATCGGCCAGCCTCGGCGTCTCGGTCAGGCCATAGAACGCCTGCGCGCGCGCCTCCGCCACCGGTGCCGGCTGCGTGTAGTCGATTGCCGCCCGCCCGCCCGGCAGTGCCAGATGGGTCGGCAAGGCGCGGTCCAGCGCTGCCGCCCGCGCGTGGTCCAGCCGCGCCCGCAGCACGGCGGCGAGGTCGAGCCGCGCCACGTCGGCCAGGCTGCGCGCGCCGAACAGCGCCATCGCCAGCCACTCCCGTTCGCCTTCCAGGCCCGCATCCGACAGGTCGGGCCAGCCGCCGGGGTCCAGCGCCCGCATCAGCGCCACCCTGGCCTGCACCTGTCGCGCCGCGTCGCTCCATGGCAGTTGCGCCACCGACACGGCGGCGGCGAGGGCGGCGGCGGTGGCGGCCGGGTCGCCGGCCTCGGTGCGGTCCTCCAGGATCAGCGCGCCAAGCCGGCGGCGGCGGCGCGTCATCACGCCGCCGGTGGCCGCATCGAAGCTGGCCTCCACGCTCTCGGTCACCTGCGCCCGCAGCGACTCCGGCAGGGCGGCGGGATCGAGCAGGGCGGCCAGCCGGATGCGCGCCGACCCGTGCTGCTCCAGGCTCGCCACCGCCAGCAGCTTCGCGCGCGCCAGCGGATCGCTGGCCCCAAGCCTGGCCCCACCACCCCCGGACAGCCGGAAGCTGCCCGGCTCGCCCCGGCGCTGGGCGATGCGGTCGGGGAAGGCGGCGGCGATCAGCGTGGCGGGGTCGCCGTCCGGCGCCACCGCCGTCGCCACCACCAGCCGGCGGCGGTACTGCGCGGCACCGGCGCGGATGCGCGACAGCGCGCCCCGGTCCGCGTCAGCGTCATCGCCTTCCATGGCCGCGAGACGGAGCGCGATGTCGGCCGGTGCCTCTCTCGCGCGCAACGGGTCGCGTTCCTCCAGCAGCGCCGCAAGGTTGGCCGCCAGTGCCGCATGCCCCGGCGTCGTCGCCGCCAGCATCATCGCGGCCAGGCGGGGCTGCGCGCCCAGCCGCGCCATCCGCCGGCCAGCGTCGGTGATCCGCCCAGCCGCGTCCAGCGCGCCCAACTGCGTCAGCAGCGCCATCGCCGCCAGGACGGCGCCTTCCGGCGGCTGATCGGGGAACGGCAGGTCGGGCGGCGCCGCTCCCCAGGCGGCACAGTCGAGCACCAGCCCGGACAGCTCCGCGTCGAAGATCTCCGGCCGGTCGAACGCCGGCAGGCCACGGTGCAACGCCGCACTCCACAGCCGGATCGCCACCCCCGGCGCCTCCCGCCCGGCCCGCCCGGCGCGCTGCTCGGCGGCGGCGCGGCTGATGCGCAGGGTGGCCAGCCCGGTCAGGCCGCTGGACGCATCCAGCCTTGGCGTCCGCCGCCATCCGCCGTCGATCACCACCCGCACGCCGGGCACGGTCAGCGAGGTCTCGGCGATCGAGGTCGCCAGCACCACGCGCCGCCCATCGGGATCCTGCCGCAGCGCCCGGTCCTGCTGCGCCGGCGGCAGGTCGCCATGCAGCGGCAACACCAGCGCGCCGCACCCGGCCAGCGCCTGCTCGGTGCGGCGGATCTCGCCCATGCCGGGCAGGAACGCCAACAGGTCGCCGCTCTCCTCGGCCAGCGCCGCGCGGATCGCCCGCGCCATCGCCTCCGGCAGGTCGCGCGGCCCGGCCAGGTCGCGCGCGGCGTGGCGCACCTCCACCGGATGCGCCCGCCCGGCGCTCTCGACGATCCGCGCGTCCAGCAGCGGGCCGAGCCTGCCGCCGTCCGCCGTCGCCGACATCGCCAGCAGCCGCAACTCCGGCCGCAGCGTCTGTTGCAGGTCGAGGCAGAACGCCAGCGCCAGGTCGGCGTCCAGCGCCCGCTCGTGGATCTCGTCGAAGATCACCGCCGCCACGCCGTCCAGCCCCGGATCGCCTTGCAGCCGGCGCACCAGCAGGCCCTCGGTCACCACCTCGACCCGGGTCGCCGCCGACACGGCGCTGTCGAGGCGGGTGCGGTAGCCGACGGTCTGCCCGACCGGCTCGCCGATCAGCGACGCCATGCGCGTGGCCGCCGCGCGGGCGGCGAGGCGGCGTGGTTCCAGCACGACGATGCGCTGCTCGCCGCGCCATGCGGCATCCAGCAGCGCCAGCGGCACCAGCGTGGTCTTGCCGGCGCCGGGTGGCGCGATCAGCACGGCGTTGCGCCCGGCGGCCAGCGCATCCAGCAATGCGGGCAGGCACTCCGCGACGGGAAGTGCCGCGATATCCTTGTCGGGCGTCATCCTGCTCGTCATCATACCCCTGTCTGACAAAGGGGGACGCCATGAACAAGCTCGGGGTACACGCGCTGGTCTGGGAAAAAGGCTGGAGCCACGACGAGTGCGCCCGCGCCGTCGCCCGCTCGGCCGAGATCGGCTACGACCTGATCGAGATCGCCGCCCTCGATCCCGGCGCCATCGACATCGACTTCACCCGGCGGCAGTTGGAGAAGCACGGCATCGGCGCCACCACCTCGCTCGGCCTGGACGCCGACTGCGACATCTCCAGCGGCGATCCCGACAAGATGCGGCGTGGCCAGGCGAAGCTGGAACAGGCCGTCGCCATGGCCCGCGACATCGGCATGACCCATGTCTGCGGCATCCTGCACTCGGCATTCCAAAAGTATGCCGTGCCGACCACCGCCGACGGGGTCGCGGGCGCTGTCGACGTGCTGCGGCGGGTGGCCGAGATCGCGGCGAAGAGCGATATCGTGCTCGGGCTGGAGGTGGTGAACCGCTACGAGACCAACGTGCTCAACACCGCCTCGCAGGGGGTGGAGATGTGCCGGCGCATCGGTGCCGCGAACGTGAAGGTGCATCTGGACGTCTATCACATGAACATCGAGGAATCCGACATCGCCGCCGCGATCATCGAGACCGGCGACTACCTCGGCTACTTCCACACCGGCGACTCGCATCGCGGCTACATGGGGTCGGGCACCATCGACCTGGCCGGCGTGTTCCGGGCACTGGCGAGGGCCAACTACCAGGGGCCGATCACCTTCGAGTCGTTCTCCTCGCGCGTGGTCGGCCAGCCGCTGGAAGGCATCCTCGGCATCTGGCGCAACCTGTGGGAGGACGGCTTCGATCTGGCCAGCCACGCCATGCAATATACCCAGGCGCAGTTGAAGGCGGCGCAGGAGGCGCAGAAGCAGGCGTCGCGCAGCCTGCTGCCGTAGGCGGCTTTCGCGGCGGCCGCGCGTTAGACCCCCGCGCGAAGCCGCAGGGAGCTGCCGATGGATGCCTCGATCGACGCCAACGCCGCCACGCCGGAGCGGACCAGCCAGCGCGGCAGCGCCGTCACCGTGCTGGCGGCGCTGGGCATCGTGTTCGGCGACCTGGGCACCAGCCCGCTCTACACCTACCAGACCATCGTCACCGATGCCGGCGGCCACCCCTCGGCGGCCGACGCGCTCGGCCTGCTGTCGCTGGTGGTGTGGGCGCTGCTGGTCACCATCTCGGCCAAGTACTGCCTGTTCGTCATGCGTGCCGACAACCGTGGCGAGGGCGGCATCCTGGCGCTGATGTCGCTGGTCACCGGCCCCGCCGGCCGCGGCGGGCGCGGGTCGGCGGCGCTGATCGCCATGGGCCTGTTCGGCGCGGCGCTGATCTATGGCGACGGCATGATCACCCCCGCCATCTCGGTGCTGAGCGCGCTAGAGGGCATCAACGTCGCCACCACCGCGTTCAAGCCGTATGTGCTGCCGGCGGCGCTGCTGGTCCTGCTCGGGCTGTTCGCCTTCCAGACGCGCGGCACCGCCAGCATCGGCCGCCTGTTCGGGCCGGTCATGCTGGTCTGGTTCGTGGTCATCGCCGTGCTCGGCATCTTCGGCATCGCGCGCCATCCGGGCGTGGTCGCCGCCATCGACCCGAGCCATGCGGTAGGCTTCCTCGTTCGCCACGGCTGGTCCAGCTTCATCGTGCTCGGCGGCGTGTTCCTGGCCATCACCGGCGGCGAGGCGCTGTACGCCGACATGGGCAACATCGGCCGCAACCCGATCCGCGTGTCCTGGTACGGCCTGGTGCTGCCGGCGCTGCTGCTGAGCTACGCCGGGCAGACCGCGTTGCTGATCGAGACCCCCTCCCTGGACGGCAACCCGTTCTTCAAGCTGGCGCCGGCCTGGGCGGTGGTGCCGCTGGTGGCGTTGGCGACGCTTGCCACCATCATCGCCAGCCAGGCCATCATCACCGGCGCCTTTTCGCTGACCCGTCAGGCGATGCAGCTCGGCTGGTTCCCCGGCCTGCTGATCCGGCAGACCTCCGACCGCGAGTACGGCCAGATCTACGTGCCGTTCGTGAACTGGACCATGATGCTCGGCACGCTGGCGCTGACCTTTGGCTTCGGCAGCTCGGACCGGCTCGCGGGCGCCTACGGCACCGCCGTCGCCACCACCATGCTGCTGACGACGGCGCTGCTGTTCAACGCCATGCGCGACCTGTGGCACTGGCCGCGCTGGCTGGCGCTGTTCGCCACCGCCGCGTTCCTGGTGGTCGATCTCGGCTTCTTCGCCGCCAACCTGCTCAAGCTGCGCGACGGCGGCTGGCTGCCGCTGCTGCTGGGTATCCTGATCTTCACCATCATGACCACCTGGCACCGCGGCGTCGCCGCCACACGCCGGCGTCTGGCGGAGAACGAGAAAAGCCCCGAGGCTTTCCTGGCCGACCTTCGCTCCCGCCAGGTCCCGCGCGTGCCGGGGACGGCGGTGTTCCTCAGCCGCGCCGGCATCGCCATCCCGCTGGTGCTGGTGCGCCACGTGGCCGAGATCGGGGCGTTGCAGGAGACGGTGGTCAGCCTGACGCTCGCCTTCGAGGAGGCGCCGCGCGTGGAGGACGCCCGGCGGGCCGAGGTCGAGCACATCGGCGAAGGCCTGTGGCGCGTCACCGTGCGGTTCGGCTTCGTCGAGGTGCCGAGCCTGACCACGGCGCTGGCGCTGGCGCAGGCGCGCGGCTGCCCGCTCAACCTCGATTCCGCCGTGTTCTTCGCGGCGCGCGACGAGGTGGTGCGCAGCCAGGACCGGCCGCGCCTGAGTGGCTGGCGACTGACGATCTTCGCGTTCATGTACCGCAACGCGGTACGCACGCCCGACCGCTTCGACCTGCCCGCCGAACGGTTCCTTGAGATCAGCCGGCAGATCCGCCTGTAGCGGCGCTTATCCTGGCATCAGGTCGGACGGGACTTCGATGAAGCGGTTGGCCAAGCCCATTATCTGCGCGATCTTGAACGGCTTGCGCAGGAATACGCGGTAGCCGGAGCAACGCTCGGCGACGGTGGCTTCGGGCATCGAACTCATCAGCACGACGGCGATGCCGCTCCAGGCGGCGTCCTGGGCCATCAGCCTCAGCAGGGTGCCGCCGTCCATCACCGGCATCATGTAGTCGAGGAAGATAAGGTCGGGCGGTTCCTTGGCCAGCAGGTCCAGCGCCTGCTTGCCGTTTGCGGCCATCGACACCCGATGCCCCGCATCCGTCAGCAAGGCATCGATCAGGTCGGCAATGCCGAATTCATCGTCTATGACGAGTACAAGGCCCATTCCTAGCCACCGCGCCCAGCCCGTGGTTGCACGCCGTCTGGCGGCGTGCCCGCCGCCTGGAGCGAATACTCAAGCAGTATCGCCCGGGCGCTGTCGGAGTTCGGCTCGATCCTCAGCCCGTCGCCGCTGGTGACGTACTCGTGCAGCGACTGGTCGAAGGCGCTGTCGCGCACCTTGAGCACGGAGACGAGACGATGCAGCCGCGCGCCCAGTTCCACGAAACGCAGCATGATCAGGTTCTCGGCCAGGATCGACAGGTCGCCGATCGACGTCCTGATGACCGGTCCCATAATGTCGGGAACCTCCAGCGTGTACACGGTGGTGACACCGAGCGCGCGCATCTCGTTCATCAGCGCGGTCAGGAACAGGCCGATGCGGCCGGCCCCTCCGGTGGAGGCCGCCGACTGGATGGCGCCGAGGCCGTCGATGAACAGGCGCCGCACGCCGCGCCGGCGCACCGCCTCCAGCAGGCGTTCGCCGTACGCATCCAGCAACTCGCCGACGGGCGGCTGCCACAGCACCTCGACCGCGCCGCTGTCGATCAGGGCGCGCAACGGCGGACAGACCCCCGCGATCTTGGCGTCGATCCTGGCGGGCGTCTCGTAGAAGCCGAACAGCAGCCCCGGCTCCGCCGCGCTGCTCCCACTCAGGAATTGCAGGCCGAGCGTGGTCTTGCCGGTGCCGGACGGGCCCATGACCATCGTCGTGGAGGCTGCCGGCACGCCGCCGCCCAACATGGTGTCGAGCTGTCCGATGCCGCTGGACACCCTCGCCTCCTGGCTGCTGTCGGGCCGCGCCGGCCGCGCCAGCAGCGCCTCGATGCGCGGCAGCACGGCAATGCCGCCATCGGTGATCTTGAAGGCATGGCGGCCGCGCATGACGTCGCTGCCACGGAACTTGACCACCTGCAACGAGCTTGCCGCGCTCCATCCGGTCAGCTCGTCGGTCAGCTCGATGATGCCGTCCACCATCGTGTGCTCGGATTGGACGGTGTCGTTCCGCTGGCTGGCAAGCAGGAACATCGTGCAGTCGGTGGCGATGGCAATGGCCTGGAGATCGTGCACGAACTCATTGAAGGCTTGGTCGCTGGCCGCTGCCCGCCGCGCCGACACGATGCCGTCCAGCACCAGCACCGAGGCATCCCGCGACGCGATCTCGCGGCGGAGCATGGCCAGCAGGCCCTTCAGCCCGCTCTCGTGCAGCGTGTCCAGGCCGTTGAGGTAGCTGAGCTGGTCGGGGACCTTCGACAGGTCGAAGAATGCCATGACGCCGAGGTGCTGCATCATGCGCGCGTGGTATTCGGCCAGCAGGGTGACATAGAGCGCCCGGTTGCCGCCGGCGACATGGTTGAAGCAGATCTGGTTGCCCAGCGTGGTCTTGCCGACGCCCGGCGGACCCTGGACGATATACAGGCCGCCTTTCAGGAAACCGCCGTGGAGCACGATGTCGAGGCCGGCGATGCCGCTCGGCACCCGCTCCAGCACAGCCGGCTTGCGGTCAACCACTGGCGCCAGCCCCCACCTTTCGCGGCAACGTCACCCTGAACAAGGAGCCTCCGCCTTCCGCGGCATATACTTTGACTGTACCGTCCATCGCATCAACAATCTGGCCCACAACCCACAATCCGATGCCGAAACCGCTCTTTTGCTGATCCCGGCCGACCACGCGCTCGAACCGGCCGAAGATGCGCGCGCGGTTCTTCGCCGAGATGCCGGGGCCATGGTCACGCACCTGGATGAAGACGCCGCCGGCGGGGGTGTCGCCGGCGGAGATCAGGATGGGACGCGGGCCGCCGTACTTGATGGCGTTGGACACCAGATTGTCCATGACCTGCTCGAACGCCAGGCGATCCCACCTGCCAGGCAGTCTGGCGGGAGCATCCAGCTCTATCGACGCCCCGGAATACTGTGCCGCCTCGGCAAAGTAGTCGACCACCTGGACGATCACCGCGACCAGGTCGCAGGGTGCCGGTTGCAGCCTGAACTTGCCCGTGGTGATGCGCGACACGTCGAGCAGCATCGCCGCCCGTTTCACGTAGTGGCCCATGGCGCGGTGGACCCGCTCCAGCCGTTCCTCGATCTGCGCGGTGGTGAGCTTGCCGGCCTTCACGCCCGAGATCAGGCGTTCGAGCTGGCCGATCATCGGCGTCATCGGGTTGCGCAACTCGTGACCGGCGACGGCAATGAAGTTGTCGCGCGCGGCGATTGCTCCCGCCAGCTCATTCAGGTGAATTTGCGACTGCTTCGGGACCGCGTCGGAAGTCGCTGGCAAGTTTGGCGGAAGTGCCTTCGAAGCCGTCATAGAAACGATACCTCCCGGACATGCGGGTGATGGCGGAGCGGCAAAAGCTTTGCGAACAGGGCGCGCAACGACAACTTTGCATGACTTTGCGGCGCATACGCTATGCTTAATTGGCGGTCATCGATTTGCCATCGTCCTGAGCGTGGGTCGGGATGGGGATGACCGGCCTCGGGCGAACGCCGAAGTCAGCCGCGAGGGCCGTGAACAGCGTCGTCGCACGAATGAAGGGATATGGAGCGGGTGAGGGGAATCGAACCCCTGTATGCAGCTTGGGAAGCTGCCGTTCTACCATTGAACTACACCCGCGCACCTGCCTGTCGCACAGGCCGGCGACGTGCCGATTATAGCAGCGCCGGTTGACCGCGCAATGCGGCTGGCCTAGCGTCGATGTCGCCGAGCCATCGGCCCTCGTGATTTGTCCGGCCGGATTGCGGCGAGGTGAAACAAACGCTAAAGAGGCCAGTGTCCGCCGCCGCGCTGTCATGGTCGGCGAACACTGCCTCTCCGGCCCCGCGTCGGATCGAGGATCACGCCATGCCTGACACCCCGTATTTCCCCGCCCCCGTCCACCACCCGGCCACCGTCGCCGTCCATGGCGGCACCATGCGCAGCCAGTTCGGCGAGACCAGCGAGGCGTTGTTCCTCACCTCCGGCTTCGTCTATGACGACGCGGAGCAGGCCGAGGCGACCTTCGCCGGAACCGCCGACCATTTCCAGTATTCCCGCTTCGGCAACCCGACCGTCGCCATGCTGGAACAGCGGCTGGCGCTGATCGAGGGCGCCGAGGCCTGCCGCGTCACCGCCACCGGCATGGCGGCCGTCCATGCGGCGTTGCTGTGCCACCTCCGCGCCGGCGACCGGCTGGTGGCTGGCCGCGCGCTGTTCGGCTCCTGCCACTGGATCGTCTCCACGCTGCTGCCGCGCTATGGCATCGAGGGTGTGTTCGTCGATGGCGGCGACCTCGACGCCTGGCGCGCGGCGCTGGCGGAGCCGACCGCGATGGTGCTGCTGGAGACGCCGTCCAACCCGATGCTGGACATGCTCGACCTGCGCGCGATCGCCGATCTCGCCCATGCCGCCGGCGCCGTGGTCGTGGTCGACAACGTGTTCGCAACACCGCTGCTGCAACACCCGCTGCAATTCGGCGCCGATGTCGTGGTGTACTCGGCCACCAAGCACATCGACGGCCAGGGCCGCGTGCTGGGCGGCGCGGTGCTGGGCGGCAAGGCGTGGATCGAGGGCACCTTGCAGCCGTTCATCCGCAACACCGGCCCGGCCATCTCGGCGTTCAACGCCTGGTTGCTGCTGAAAGGGCTGGAGACGCTGGCGCTGCGCGTGGAGGCAATGTGCCGCGGCGCCGCCGCCGTGGCCGACGCATTGGCCGCCTCGGGGGCGGTGCGCCGGGTCTGGTATCCGTCGCGCGCCGATCACCCGCAGCGCGCGCTGGCGATGGCGCAGATGTCGGCCGGCGGCACCATGGTCACGTTCGAGCTGGCCGGCAAGGCGGCGGCGTTCCGCTTCATGAACGCGCTGCGGCTGATCCGCGTGTCGAACAACCTTGGCGACAGCAAATCGTTGATTACCCATCCCGCCACCACGACGCATATGCGTATCGGGGCGGAGGAACGCGCGCGCCTCGGCATCACCGATGGCGTGGTGCGGCTGTCGGTCGGGCTGGAAGACGCGCGCGACCTGATCGCCGACCTGGAGCGGGCGCTCGCCGGGGTGTAGTCTGTCCGAGAAACGGGAGGTGGCCATCGCCGACACCTACAGCGCCGTCACCCGCAACATCCGCGTGCAGGTCCGCGCCTTCTACCTGGCGGACCAGTCGCAGCCGGACGAGGGCAAGTACGTCTGGGCCTACCGCATCACCATCGAGAACCAGGGGCGCGTGGCGGTGCAGTTGCTGCGCCGCACCTGGGTCATCACCGACGGGCGCGGCCGGGTGCAACGGGTGTCGGGCGCCGGCGTGGTCGGCGAACAGCCGGTGCTGGAGCCGGGCGAGGCGTTCGAGTACACCTCCGGCACCCCGCTCGACACGCCGTCCGGCTTCATGGTCGGCCAATACCACATGACCGCCACCGGCTCCGGCGAGGGGTTCGACGTGGACATCCCGGCGTTCAGCCTGGACAGCCCGCACCAGGGCGGCCGCGTCCACTGATTGCGGCGGGACGGCCCCGCTTGGCGGTTCCAGGGTCGCCACTATATAGAAATCCTTACCAATGCGAGGAAATCGCGCCTTGGACACGCTCCTACCAGCCGGCCCGCTGCGTGACTCCACCGGGCAAGACCCTGCCCGTCCGAGCCGGGAGGAGGCGGAGGCCGCCGTGCGCGTGCTGCTGCGCTGGGCCTGCGACGACCCGGACCGCGAGGGGCTGCGCGACACGCCCAGCCGCGTCGTGCGCTCCTACGAGGAGTTCTTCGCCGGCTACCACGTCGATCCGGTCGCCCTGCTGGAACGCACCTTCGCCGAGGTCGAGGGCTACGACGAGATCGTGCTGCTGCGCGACATCCGGCTGGAGAGCTACTGCGAGCACCACATGGTGCCGATCATCGGGCGGGTCCACGTCGCCTACCTGCCGCATCGCCGCGTGGTCGGCATCAGCAAGCTGGCGCGGGTGGTCGAAGCCTATGGCAAGCGGCTGCAAATCCAGGAAAAGCTGACCGCGCAGATCGCCAACACCATCAACGACGTGCTGCAACCGCGCGGCGTGGCGGTCATCATCGAGGCCAACCACCAGTGCATGAGCACGCGCGGCGTCCACAAATCGGGTGTTGCGATGGTGACCAGCAAGATGCTCGGCGCGTTCCGCACCAACCCGGACACGCGGCGCGAGCTGATGGCGATGATCCCGCAGCCGGTCTCGCGCCCGTTCAGCGAGTGAGGCGGAGCGGCCGCCTCCTCGCTGAAGGGCCCGCTACGCGCGCTCGTCCGCCACGTAGCTGCCGATTTTCAAGGAGAGGTCGGGATTGCGACGGGCCATCAACACGCCATAGATGATCGAGATCACGAGTCCTACGCCCACTATGGCGGGGAAAAGGTTGAACGGCGCTGGCTGACCGGGCTGGATCAGGCCCCACAACGGAAACAGTATCAGCAGTAGCGCAAAGAGCGGAATCACCGCGTGGCGCAGCACGCTGAAGTGCTGGCGTTGGAACCGCAGAACATAAACCGGCAAGGCCAGGTTGGTCACAAGATAGATGACCACGATCGGGATAGTGCCGAGCGTGCCGGTGTCGCCGAAGATGTCCACGGGATCGAGCGTCCATCCAAACGCCAGTGCTATGACGAGTGCCAGGACAAGGTATGACCACATGGCAACGGCGGGCGTTTCATGCTTGCGATGGATTTTGCTGAAGACCCGGTGCAACAAGCCCTCGCGGGCCGCGCTGAACAGGATACGAGCCTGTGAGTTGGTAAGCCCAAGTAGGCACGAAAGGATGCTTGTGATACCTGCCAGGTAAGCCACCAGCAGAAGTGGAGGATAGGAAATCTTCAACGCATCGATGAAGGGAATGCTGGAGGCGCTGATCGCCTTCGCGTCGTTGTGGAAGGCAACCTCGGTCGCATAGGCCAGGAAAATATAAACGAGACCCAGCGTGAGCGTGCCAGCAACGAGCGCGCGCGGGATGTTCTTGCGCGGGTTCTTGGTCTCCTCGGCCAGAGTCGCCGAATTCTCCCAACCGACGAACATGTACACCGCCAAGGGGAAGCCGAGACCGATGCCGGCCAGGCCGCCGGATATATTCGACGGCTTGAACGGTGCCAGGCTCATGTCACCATGGTTGACGACCAGCATCACCACGGCGCCGATCAAGAGGAGTCCAAGCTCGAAGTAGAAGAACACCGCGGCCCAGGTGGTGGAGATCTTCACGCCGCGAGCGACCAGGATGCCGCTGCCGGCGGTACAGACTATGGCGAGCAACTGCCAGGGCACGTCGAAACCGAGAAAGAGCTTGATAGTGTCATGCGCCCAGCCGCCAGCGATGGCCACAATGGCGGCGGCTGCGATCGC
>JAYTQW010000361.1:0-2981 GCA_043746535.1 Rhodospirillales bacterium | reverse complement strand
GAAATGCGCCTCCAACTGCACCGCGCGCGCCATCTCGATCAGCTTGGCCCGCCAGCCGCGCGGGCGCGGATGCAGCAGCCGCACCGTCTGCATGGTCAGCGTGGAGCCGCCCGACACCACATGGCCGGCGCGCAGGTCGCTGATGGCCGCGCGCAGCAGCGCCCACGGGTCGATGCCCGGATGCCACCAGAAATGCCGGTCCTCGACCCGCACCAGGGCATCGACCAGCGCCGGCGACACGTCCGCCGCCTCGACCCGGAACCGCCATACCCCACCCGGCGCCGGGCGCACCGCCAACAGCCGCCCGTCATGGTCGAGGATCTCGGTCCCGGTGGCGGCCAGCCGGCCCAGTTCCGGCGGGAAGGCACGGTCGAGCGCCACCGCGCCCAAAATGGACAGGACGGCAACGGCGGCCACCGCCCGCCATGCCCTCAGTCGCGTGGCAGCACCTTGATGCGGTTGCCGGCCTGCCGCGCGAACACGCCAGGGCGGTACATGTCGGACAGTTCGGCGCCGGGCATCTCATAATCGCCGGGCGTGGTCGCGCGCAGCCGCACGGCGACGCGGAAATCCGGCGCGTCGCCGGTCAGCGCCAGCACCGCCGCGTAGCGGTCGTCGGCGGCGGGTTCGGCCTCGGTGTCGGTGAGCTTGCCCAGCCACGGCATTGTCGCCTGCTCGCCGGAGGCGATCTTGCCGACGATCTCCCACCCCGCCGGCAAGCCTTGCAGCAGCATCGCCCGGTGGTCCTGGCCGTCATCCGCGCGGCCCTGGAACAGCAGCACGAACACCGTGTTCTGGGTCATGTGATCGAGGTCGAGCGTGCCGCCGTCAGCCGCGAAGAACTGCCGGGTGACGCGCATCCCGGCGCGCGCGGCGGGCGGCGCCTCGACCGGCACGCCGCGCACCGAGATATCGGCGGCGAGCGGCTTGTCGCCCAGGTTGCGCGCGGTGGCCGGCCCGGTGATGGCGGCGCGGGCGACTCCCTTGGCGGCCACCAGCTCGCGCCCGTCCAGGCTGACGCGCGGGGCCATGCCGTCACGGCCCAGCACGGCGGCGACGGCGACCAGCCAGGCCTGCTCCTGCGTGTCCAGGCCGCGCGGATCGAGGTTCGCTCCGGGCAGGGCAGCCACCGCGCCGGCCAGCCGGTCGGGCAGCACGCCGCTCTCGCGCAGCAGCAGCACGATCGCCGCCTGGTCGCGCAGCGCGCTGCCATAATCCGCCATCCACCATTGGCGCGGCGATCCCGTCAGCGCCGCGCGGAACGCCGCCTCGGCCCGCGGCGTGTCGTGCGCCAGCGCCAGGGCGGCGCCCAGTTGCGCGCGCGACAGCGGCGTCGGCATCTGCGCGATATTCTCCGCCAGCACCCGCACCGCCCCCGCCCGGCCCTGCCCGGCCCGCGCCAGCACGTACAGCCGGTATGCCTGCGCGGCCATGGCGGCCGGGTCCTCGCCGCTGCTGTCGGCGGCGTCGGCGAGGTATTTCAGCCCGTCCGCCAGCGCCGCCTCCGGCACCGTCACGCCGGCGGCCTTGGCGCGCAGCAACACGTCCATCGCGTAGGCGCTCAGCCAAGGCTCCGCGTCCGCATTGGCCGACCACAGGCCGAAACCGCCGTCGAACCGCTGGCGGTCGAGGATCGCCGCCACCAGCCCGGCCAGCGCGCCCGGCTGCGTATCGGGCCGCAGCGCGAGCGGCAGCGCCTGGCTGGTCAGTTGCTCCAGGCACGACAGCGGGTAGTCCTCCAGCTCACGCAGCAGCGCGTCGGGGTCGTAGCGCACCGCCGCCCCGAAGGTGACGCTGGCGAGCGCGGTGCCGGCCACGAAGCGGTCGAACGGCGCCGGCAGGGCGAGCGGCGTGTCGGCGCCCGGCGGCAGGCTGACGCGCGCCAGCGCGGTGGTGGCGCCGCGCGCCGGGCGCACCAGGATCGCCGCCTCGCGCTGGATGTGGAAGCCGGCCGGTCCGGTCACGTCGAAATGCAGGACGCCTCGCCCGGCGCCGGTGGCGCGCAGGTCGGTGGTCAGCAGCGCCTTTGCCCCCCCGGCCAGCGTGGTCGAAAGCGCGTCGCCCGCCGGCAGCGACAGCGGGCCGTCCACGGTGACGCGCACCGAGGCGGGGCCTGCGGGCAGATCGAGGTTGTCGAGCAGCATCGCCAGCCGCGTGGTGTCGCCGGGGGCCAGGAAGCGCGGCAGCAGCGGCTCCGCGACCAGCGCGTCGCGCACGATCAGGTCATGGCTGGCGGCGCCGATGCGGCTGCCGCTCCATGCCACCGCCATCAGCCGGACCTGGCCGTTGAAGTCGGGCAGGTCGAGCGGGATGGACACGCGCCCGTCCGGCCCGGCCTGCACCGGCGGCGTGAACAGCGTCACCGTGTGCTGCGGCGTCTCCGCCAGCACGAAGCTGCCCTCGTCGCCGCCCTGATGCAGCAGCGTCGCCTCGCCCTGCGCCGGCGCGATCAGCCGGCCCCAGTCGTCGCGGATGTCCAGCCCCAGGCTGCGGCGGCCCAGGAAATGCGCGCCAGGATCGGGCGAGGCGAACCGGGTCAGGCGCAGGATGCCCTCGTCCACGGCGGCAAGGCTGACCCAGGCGCCGGGCGCGGTGGTGATCGCCACCCGCGTCACGGCGCGGGGCGTCACCCGGTCCGGCGTGTCGATGGCGACCGCGAGCGTCCGCGCCGCCGGGTCGACGCCGACCCAGGTCAGGCCGATGGCGCGCGCCGGGCGGGTGCCGTCGCCGCCGGCCGGGCGGAACACATGCACCGCGACATAGGCGCCCGCCCCCCAGCCGGCATCCACCGGCACGTCGACATCGACGCCGCCGGCCGGCACATCCAGCGTGCGCAGGCTCCGCACCCGGTCGGACAGCACCAGCAACGTCGCCTGTCCCGCGAACGGCGGCGCGATATGGATGTGCGCCACGCCACCGGCTGCGACGCTGCGCTGCGCGGTGGACACGTCCACGCGGTCGGGCACGTCGGGGCTGTCGGT
>JAYTQW010000360.1:0-2869 GCA_043746535.1 Rhodospirillales bacterium | reverse complement strand
TGGGGACAACACGCGGTTTCGTGGCGTGCGCGTGGAATTATGGGCATAACCCCGGTCTCGCGGTGTCGTGTGCGCAAGTGCCCGGCACGGCTGGCCGGTTTGGGGGTAATCTGGTTTTATGCCCTGAATCGACCGGGTTGGCGGTCATCCCACCTGTGGGCAAGCGGCGTGGGGCCACGCGCGGCGGTGGTACCCCGTTATCCACAGGCCCATCTTATCCTCCATAAGACTTAAGGATTCCTTACTCCATGAAGAGCGAGCGGCGATGAAGCCGGTGCTGCGATGAAGCCGGTTCTGCGATGAAGCCGGTGCTGCGGGTGCTGGCGGGCGAACGGGTGTGGCCGCCGCCGGTGTGGCTGATGCGCCAGGCCGGGCGCTACCTGCCCGAGTACCGCGCCATCCGCGCCCGCGCGGGCGACTTCATCACTCTCTGCACCACCCCGGCGCTGGCCACCGAGGTCACCTTGCAGCCGCTGCGCCGGTTCGGCCTCGACGCCGCCATCCTGTTCAGCGACATCCTGATGCTGCCGATGGCGCTGGGGCAGCCGTTGCGCTTCGCCGAGGGCGAGGGGCCGTTGCTCGACCCGATCCGCGACGCCGCCGGCCTGGCCAGGCTGGACCCCGCCGCCATCGCCGGGCGCATCGCGCCGATCCTGGAGACGGTGGGCCGCCTGCCGCCTCATCTGGATCAGGCCACGTTGATCGGCTTCGCCGGCAGCCCGTTCACCGTCGCCTGCTACATGGTCGAGGGCGGCGGCTCGAAGGACTTCGCCCACACGCGCCGCATGGCCTACGCCGATCCGGCGCTGTTCGCCGAACTGATGGCGCTGCTGACCGAGACCACGTTCACCTATCTGTCGGCGCAGATCTCGGCGGGGGCGGAGGCGGTGATGCTGTTCGATAGCTGGTCGGGCATCCTGCCGCCGGCGCAGTTCCGCGCCCATGTGATCGCGCCCACGCGCCGGATCGTGGACCGGCTGCACGCGGCGCATCCGGGCGTGCCGGTGATCGGCTTTCCCCGCCTGGCCGCGCAGATGCTGCCGGAATACGCGGCACGGACCGGGGTGCGGTGCGTGGCGATGGACACCGGCTGCGACCCGGTGCTGGCGGCGCGCGCGGTGCCGCCTGGCGTGGCGTTGCAGGGCAACCTCGACCCGCTCGCGCTGCTGGCGGGCGGTGCGGCGATGGACGCCGCCACCGACGCCATCCTGGACGCGATGCGCGAGCGGGCGTTCGTCTTCAACCTCGGCCACGGCATCCTGCCGGCGACGCCGCCGGAGCATGTCGGCGCATTGGTGGCCCGCGTGCGATCGGCTGGCACCGGGGCGATTGCCGCTTGACGCGCGACACCGTCTGGCCATGTTCGACGGCATGAACGCAGAGCCGCAAATGTCGTTTGGCGATGATCCCGGCTTGACGTCCGGCGGGCAAAGGCCGCGCGTGGCCGTCGTGCTGTTCAACCTGGGCGGCCCGGACAGGCCAGCGTCGGTGGCGCCGTTCCTCTACAACCTGTTCAACGACCCGGCCATCCTGCGCGTGCCGGGCCTCGTCCGCCCGTTGCTCGCCCGTGTCATCGCCGGGCTGCGCACCAAGGCGGCGAAGGCCAACTACGCCTTCCTCGGCGGCAAGTCGCCGCTGCTGGAACTGACGCTGGCACAGGCTGGCGCGCTGGAGGCGGCGTTGCCCGACCTCGATGCGAAGTGTTTCGTGGCGATGCGCTACTGGCATCCGTTCAGCATCGAGACGGTGCGCGAGGTGCAGGCGTGGCGGCCCGACCGCGTGCTGTTGCTGCCGCTGTATCCGCAGTTCTCCACCACCACCACCGGCAGCAGCCTGACCGCGTGGCGCGAGGCGGCGGCACAGGCCGGGCTCGCGGTGCCGACCACGGCGCTGTGCTGCTACCACTCCGACCCCGATTACGCCTCGGCCACCGCCGCCATCGTGCGCCGCAGCCATGACGAGATGCGGGCGCGGATCGGCGACGCGCCGTTGCGCGTGCTGTTCTCCGCGCACGGCCTGCCGGAGCCGATCGTGAAGGCGGGCGACCCGTACCAGTTCCAGGTGCAGCGCACGGTGGCCAGCGTGGTGGCGCGGCTCGACCTGCCGGGGCTGGACTGGCTCACCTGTTACCAGTCGCGCGCCACGCCGCAGCAATGGCTGACGCCCTCGACCGAGGACGAGATCAAGCGGGCCGGGCGCGAGGGCCGGGCGCTGCTGGTGGTGCCGATCGCCTTCGTGTCGGAGCATTCGGAGACGCTGGTCGAACTGGACATCGAGTACCGCGAGGTGGCGCACCACGCCGGCGTGCCGCATTACGCGCGCGTCCCGGCGCAGAACTCGGATCCCGGCTTCATCGCCGCCCTGGCCGCCCTGGCACGGCAGTCGCTGGCGCGCGGGCCAGGGCTGTGCAGCTTCGCCGGCAAGCGCACCTGTCCTGGCCAGCACCGCGACTGCCCGCACGCCCGCGCCGGCGCCGCCGCGCCCGCATCCGTCATGGCCCCGGCCGATGCACCGGCCGACGCACCGGCCGACGCGGCATGACGCCATACGCGTTGATGGCGCAGCGCAAGGCGCCGCTGCGGCTGGTGATCTTCGACTGCGACGGCGTGCTGGTCGACAGCGAGCACCTGTCCAACCGCGTGCTGGCGGAGGAGCTGACCGCGCAGGGCTGGAAGCTCACCACCGGCCAGGCCACCGACCTGTTCATCGGCACCACGCTGCGCGACATCCAGCCGCGTGCCGAGGCGGTGCTGGGGCGGCCGATGCCGGATGGCTGGGCGGAGCGGCTGCTCGACCGCATCGTCGACGTGATGGCCAGGGAGGCCATCGCCATCGACGGCGCGGTGGCCGCCCTGCACGGCGTCTCGGC
>JAYTQW010000359.1:0-1797 GCA_043746535.1 Rhodospirillales bacterium | reverse complement strand
ATTGGTGGCTTGAATTAACCATGCTTAAGTCCTTTTTTTTATTCGTCATCGCGCCCAACGTCTGCTGCCTCGCCACGTGTGTGGGCGCCTGGGCGAACTTGCTTGCTTTCAGCCGGTTTGAAATTGCAGGGTCCGTGACGTCCGGGATGCCGCCTGCGCCCCCACACACGAGCGCCCGAAGGCGGCCTGGCTGGCCATTTGCCCCCTGAACCGCAGCAATCGAGCAAGCCAACCCGAAGAAGACCGTCAGAGATAGATGCAATCGAAGAACATGGTCGCAGAAGAACTGCATGGCCAGACCGGCTGAAATCATGCAATTTCACGCCGGCGCTGACAACCGAGGAGCGGTTCACGAGCGGCGCGGCTGGGGCGCCCCAAAGCCCCCTGCGACCAAGGCCCGCTTGGGCGGGCTTCGGTTTTTCCCGCAATGGACGATATGTGAAGAATGAGCACCATCGTACGTATCCCTCTCGGTCCCAAGAACACGACCATCACTGGCAAGGTCGGTATCGAGCTCGAAGGCGTGCAAATGATGCTTTTAAAAGAGTGCGTCAGCGAGTGCCGCCAAGCGTTCGATTACCTAGAGTTCTACCGTCGACAAGGCAGAGAGGTATGGCTGGGCCTCGGCTTTTCAGCGGAGCTCGTGCGCGACCGCGTATTCGTAGGCGGACATTTGTACATCGACCACGCCATCGTTGCCACCACCGGCCAAATTTCTTTCAAGTGGGAGGTAGGGCCCGGCAAGGGGCTTTGCGTGCACCTGGGGCTTGACGAGCTAGAAGCGCTGGCTGCTACGTGACAGCAGGCTCACGCTGCGACCAAGGCCCGCGACATGCCGCTTAGCGGCTGGCGCAAGAATCGGCGATGAAGCTGACCAATCTCTCGTTGCGGAACATGATGGAAGGCCGGCACGCCGCGCGCGCGCAAGCAGACAGCCGTGCCGTAAACGACGTCCAATCCCGCCGGGCGACAACCCGACGTCGGTCAGGCCCAGCCCGAAGCCATGAAGTTGCGGGGCGACTCCACGCATTGGGATGATGCCGCCGCGGGGTCGCGCGACTTCTGGGCGCAAGCGACCACGAACCACAATCCAGAACCCAGCACGGTGTCGACGGCGACAACTCCGACGCCTTTCTGGGCGGACCGACTTCAGGGCATGGGGTCCGGGGGATATGACTGGACTCCTCGAGCTCGCCATGCTGCAGTTGCCGCGCCCGACGGCGTTCACGCAAGCGGCTGTCGCGCTTCGAGCCATCATTCGCGAGAAGAGGGAGGGTGCGGTCCCGTTCGGCCAGGAGCTCGTCCGGCTTTACTGGCTCGCCGTGGTGGAGTCGCTTGGTGTTCCGCATTGGGAGGCGATACAGCAGTCCGGCGCCAACGTGCTCGAAGCCATCCCGGGCTCGGTGCTTCCTGCCATTGACATCGACTACCAACAGCTCGGGTACGCGGAGCTCGGGCTGCTCGGGGCGTCGGACCGGAAGATTGTTTCGGCAGCCTACGGCGAGCCCCGGGTTCACTCAGCCCTCATCCGGATTCAGGGCGCGCTGTGGCAGGAATCGGAAGACCGCCTCAAGGCATCGCGGAACGTCCACGGGTCTAGACTCGCGCCATGAGCACAATGCCCTGGAACTCGGACCCCGAAATCCTCGGTGCCTTCGACGCCGCGATGGTGCGCTGCATCGCCGGCGAACTGACCGCGGAGACTGCGGCGGCGACGCTTGCCGTCGACGTTGAGCTGGTGTGGCGCCGGATTGGCGAGCTGCTCCGCGAGCACTTCGAGATGACGCGAGAGGACCT
>JAYTQW010000358.1:0-9898 GCA_043746535.1 Rhodospirillales bacterium | reverse complement strand
CGACGAGATCCACCGGTTCAACCGCGCCCAGCAGGACGGGTTTCTGCCGGTGGTGGAGAACGGCACCGTCACGCTGGTCGGCGCGACCACCGAGAACCCGTCCTTCGCCCTGAACGGCGCGCTGCTCTCGCGCTGCCAGGTGCTGGTGCTGCGCCGGCTCGACGATAGGGCGCTGGAAAAAATCCAGATCAGCGCCGAGGCGGCGATCGGGCACGCCCTGCCGCTCGCCCCCGAGGCGCGCGAAACGCTGCGCGCCATGGCCGACGGCGACGGCCGGTATCTGCTGAACATGGCCGAGCAGCTGGCCGCCCTGGGAGCAGACGCCCCGCCGCTCGACGTGGCCGCCCTGGCCGAGCTGCTGGCGAGGCGCGCCGCGCTGTACGACAAGGACCGCGAGGAGCACTACAACCTCATCTCCGCCCTGCACAAATCCCTGCGCGGCTCAGACGCCGATGCGGCGCTCTATTGGTATGCGCGCATGCTGGCGGGCGGCGAGGACCCGCGCTACATCGCCCGCCGCCTGGTGCGCTTCGCCGCCGAGGATATCGGCATGGCGGACCCGCAGGCTTTGCCGCAGACAATGTCGGCCTGGGAGGCCTATGAACGGCTCGGCAGCCCGGAGGGCGAGCTGTGCCTGGCGCAGGCGGTGGTCTATCTGGCCACCGCGCCGAAATCCAACGCGCTATACAGCGCCATCGGCGCCGCGCAGCAGGCGGCGCGGGGCACCGGCAGCCTGATGCCGCCGGCGCATATCCTGAACGCGCCGACCAGGCTGATGAAACAGCTGGGCTACGGCGCCGGCTATGCCTATGACCACGGCGAGGCGGACAGTTTCTCTGGCCAGAACTACTTTCCGGACGGCATGGCCCGCGAGGAATTCTACCGCCCGCGCGACCGCGGGTTCGAGCGTGAAATCGGCCGGCGCCTGGCACACTGGGCGCGGCTGCGCCAGGAGAAGGGCGGATGAGCGAAGCCACCACACCCGCCACCCCGTCCGCCACGAGCGCGGTGCTCAACCGCATCGTCAAGCAGGACGAGGCGGAGATCAGGCTCGACCGCTGGTTTCGCCGGCACTACCCCTCGTTGACCCAGGTGGCCATCCAGAAACTATGCCGCACCGGCCAGGTCCGGGTGGACGGCCGCCGCGTCGAAGGCGCCACCCGGCTGCTGCCCGGCCAGTCCGTGCGGGTGCCGCCGCTGTCGACCACCCAGGCCAGGCCGGATGCGCGGCCGATCAACACGCTCGATCCGCGCACCCAGAAGGATCTGGAGCGCATGGTGCTGTATCGCGACGACGCCGTCGTGGTGCTGAACAAGCCGCCGGGGCTGGCGAGCCAGGGCGGCCCGGGCATCGCCCGGCATCTCGACGCCATGCTGGACGGGCTGCGCTTCGGCTCCGAATACCGCCCGCGGCTGGTGCACCGGCTCGACCGCGACACCTCCGGCGTGATCCTGGTGGCGCGCACCGCTGGCGTCGCCGCCAAGCTGGCCGCCGCGTTCCGCACCCGCGAGGTCCACAAGACCTACTGGGCGGTCGTGGTCGGCCGCCCGGTCCCGGTCGAGGGTCGCATCGAGGCCGATCTAGTCTGCGTCGACGGCTTTCGCGGCGAACGTACCGCGCTCGCCGGCCCGTACGACAAGGAAGTGACGAAATCGCTGACCGATTTCCGCACGCTCGACCACGCCGCGCGCAAGCTGGCGTGGCTGGAACTGGAGCCGCTGACCGGGCGCACGCACCAGTTGCGCGTGCATTGCGCGTCGATCGAGGCGCCGATCCTGGGCGATGCGACCTACGGCGTGGAGAAGGACGGCCGCAACTCGGCGCTGATCGACGGCTTCCCGGCACAACTCCATTTGCACGCGCGGCGCATCCAGTTCCCCCACCCCGATGGCGGCACCCTGGCGGTGGAGGCGGAGTTGCCGGCGCACATGCAGGCCACCTTCAAGTCGCTCGGCTTCACCGCACCGTCATTGCGTCCCCCGCTGCGCGTGCGGTGACGCGGCGGACGGGGCGCGCTAGAATACGGTTGTCACACGCCGGGTGAAGCCGTCACATGCCGCGCCGCCACCGCTCCGCCTTGTCTGTCGTGCTCCGCCTCGCGCTGACCCTGGCGGTGCTGGTCGTGCTGGGCGGCATCGTGGCGCTGGCGGCGTTCGACCCCAATACGCTGAAGCCGCGCATTGTGGCGGCGGTGGAGTGGGCGACCGGACGCCGCTTTGCCATCGGTGGTCCGCTGCGCCTGCAATGGCATGACGGGCTGCTGGTCGAGGCGACCGACCTCCGGCTCGGCAACCTCCCCGGCGGCTCGCGCCCGGACATGCTGGTCATTCCCGCCGTCACCGCGCAGGTGGCGCTGCTGCCGCTGTTGAGTGGCGAGGTGCGGGTCGACTCGTTGATGCTGGCGGCGCCCGACCTGCTGCTGGAGCGCGATGCGGCGGGCCGGGGCAACTGGCAGTTCCAACCCGCCCCGATGCCGGCCACCACGCCGGCAGCCGCCTCCGGTCCGGCGGGGCTGTCGTTCAGGCCGGCCCTGCGCATCGTCTCGATGCTGACCCAGGACGGCAAGCTGGCCTGGCGCGACGCGACGGGCACGCAAACCTACCCGTTCGGCATCGAGGGATCGGCCACCCCGCTCGGAAGTGCCCGACGCTATGACGTGCAGGCGACGGTCACCGGCGCCAGCCTCGCGCCGCTGCCATACGGCGAGCGGCTGCGCGATCCGGCGCTGCGGGTCCGCGTGCGGACGGCGCAGCCGACGCTGGCTGAGCTGACCGCGACGTGGGGCGTGGAGCGGGTGCGCGCGCATCTCACGCTGCCGACGCTGGAGGCGCTGATCGACGGCGGCACGGACCGGCTGCCGGTCGATCTGGCGCTGGAGAGTTCCGCCGGCACCGCGACGGTCAAGGGCCAACTGGCCGGCCGCGCGCTCGACGCCGACGTGGCGGCGCAGGTGCCGCAGGCGGGCGCGATCGGGCTGGGCGACGGCGCCGCCTCGCTGGTGGCCCATATCGTCACCGGGCCGGATAGCGTCACGGTCTCCAACATGGCGTTCCAGGCGGCGCTTGGCGATCTTGAGGGTATGCTTGCGGTGACTGTCGACGCGCGTCCAAAACTGGCCGGCAGCGTCGCATCGCGGCATTTCGACCTTGGCCGGCTGCGCATCGCACTGGCGACCCATGACCAGCCCGCCATCCCGCCCGCGCCTGCCACTCCGGCGTCCGTCGCTACGCCACCCACGCCACCGCATCTGTTCTCCGACCAGCCGTTGCCGTTCGACCGGCTGCGCGCTGCGGATGCCGATGTGCGATTCGCGGCGGCGGAGCTGGTCGATGCCGGGGTGACCTACCGCGATGTGGCCGGCCACCTGGTGCTGCAGGATGGGCGGCTGGCACTCGACCCGCTCGCCGGTATCTGGCCAGGCGGGCAGTTGACCGGCAGCGCGCATATCAATGCCGCCGCCGCGACACCCGCCATCGCCCTCGTGCTGCATGCGCCCGCCGTGGCGCTGGCATCGGTGCTGGCCGTCGCCGGGCTGCCCGACCTCGCCAGCGGCAGCGCCCGGCTCGACCTCGACCTAAAGGCTACCGGCGACAATCCGCGCGCGCTGGCCGCCAGCGTCGATGGGCAGGCTACGCTGTCTTCGGTCGATGGCGCGTTCGACAACCGGTTGCTGGCCGACATCCTCGCCGCCGCGCACCTGCCATCGCTGGGCGGGTCCGGGCGCACCGCCCTGCGCTGCCTCGCGGTCCGCCTCGCCGCCGACCACGGCCGCGTCGCGGTCGAGCCGCTGGTGGTGGACACCGGACGGCTGCTGTTGCAGGGCGCCGGGACCGTTGATCTCGGTGCCGAACTGATCGCCATGCAGTTGCGCCCGATGCTGCGGGCCGGTCCCGGCATCGTCGTGCCGGTGCATGTCACCGGGCCGCTGCGGACGCCGAAGATCGGCATCGATTCGGTCGCATCGCTCACCGGAACGTCGCTGACCAGCCTGCTCGGGGATCATGGCGGCGATCCGTGCGCTGCGGCGCTGGCCACGGTGCGGGGCGCTCCGGTGGCGTTGCCGCCGCTGCCGCCGCCGAATGCCAAGCTGCCGAAACCGGCCGACCTGTTGCGGAGCCTGCTGCAATGAAGAGAACCTGGGAGCAGGTGAGCATCCTCGCCGGCGCGGACGGGTGGGGCGTGCGGCTGGATGACGCGCCGCTGCTGATCCCCGGCGGCGAGGCGCTGCGCATCGCCACCGGCAGGCTGGCCGAAGCCATCGCCGCCGAGTGGCGGGACGCCGCCGGTGGCGTGCCGGGTGGCGAGATGAGCCTGGACGACCTGCCGCTGACCCGGCTCGCCGGCACCGCGCAGGCGCGGATCGCACCCGATCCGGAGCCGGTGGCGCTGGAACTGGCGCGCTACGGCGAAAGCGACCTGCTGTGCTACCGCGCCATCGAACCCGACGCGCTGGCGCTGCGCGAAGCCCGCGCATGGCAACCCTGGCTCGACTGGGCCGAGGCCGCGTTGGGAGCGCGGTTGCAGGTGACCGGCGGCATTGTTCATGTGCCACAGCCGCCGGCCGCCCTGGCCGCCATCGCCGGTCATGTCGCGGCGCACGATGCGGACGGCCTGGCGGCCCTGGGCGTGCTGGTGCCGGCGCTGGGCAGCGTGGTGCTGGCGCTCGCCGTCTCGCACGGCGCGCTGAGTGCCACGGCGGCGCACGAATTCTCGGCGCTCGACGAGTTGTTCCAGGCGGAGCTGTGGGGCGAGGTCGACGACGCCGCCGAACGCCGGGCGCAGGTGGCATTGGATGTGGCGTTGGCCGGGCGTTACCTGGAACTGTCGCGGTCCCAGGCACGGCCATGAGCACCCGCCAGGTCATCATCGCCGGGCGCGTGCACAATGTCGGCTACCGCGACTGGATGGTGGCGACGGCGCGGGCGCTCGGCGTGTCCGGCTGGGTGCGCAACCGGCGTGACGGCACCGTGGAGGCGATGGTGGACGGCGAGACCTCGGCGGTCGAGGAGTTCCTGCGCGCCTGCCGCCGTGGCCCGCGCGGGGCGGAGGTGACGGAGATAACCGAGAACCTGGCCGAGCCGCTGGACGAGCCCGGCTTCCGCCGGTTGCCGACATTGTAGGCGTCAGTCTCCGAACACCTCGGCCCAGCTTGCCCGCAACGCCGCATCCACCTGGGCCATCGACGCAGTCACGCCCAGGGCGCGCAGGCTGGTGACGCCGTGGCCACGGATGCCGCACGGCACGATGCCGCTGAAATGCTCCAGGTCGGGCGCCACGTTGACCGCCACGCCATGCCAACTGACCCAGCGCGTCACCCGCACGCCGAGGGCGGCGATCTTCGCCTCGCCCCCGCTCGCGGGGTCGGCCACCCAGATGCCGATGCGCCCCTCGCGCCGTTGCCCGTCGACGCCGAAGCGGGCCAGCATCGCGATCAGCCACGCCTCCAGCCCGGCCACATATTGCCGCACGTCGCGCGCGCCCACCCGTCCGTGCGCGCGGGCCAGGTCGAGCATGACATAGCCGGTGCGCTGACCCGGCCCGTGATAGGTCCACTGGCCGCCCCGTCCGGCGTCATAGGTCGGGAAGCGGTCCGGCTGTTGCAGGTCGGCGCGTTCGGCGGAGGTGCCGGCGGTGTACAGCGGCGGGTGCTCGACCAGCCATACAAGCTCCGCCGCCGTTCCGGCCCGGATCGCCGCCACCCGCTCCCGCATCGCCGCCACCGCGTCGGGGTAGGGCAGCAGACCCGGGCTGGTGCGCCACTCGGGCGCCTCGTTGGCGGCGAGAAGATCGGTCATTGCTGATGCCATGCTCATCCGCTATGAAGCGCGCCGCTGCACGATGCGGTCGTGGCGGAATGGTAGACGCGCAAGCTTGAGGTGCTTGTGGGGGAAACCTCGTGGAAGTTCGAGTCTTCTCGACCGCATATCAGCCCTCCCGCCCCCGCTGGCCACCCGGGCCGCGCGTGGTTTGCACTTCCAGGCAAGCCGGACGATCCTGCCATCGGGCGGCAGGGTGGCACGGCGATGGCGATGGACGAGGATTTCCGGCAGGCGGCGCTCGACTATCACCGCTACCCGCGCCCCGGGAAATTGCAGATCGAGCCGACCAAGCGCATGGCGACACAGCGCGACCTGGCGCTGGCCTACTCGCCCGGGGTTGCCGCCGCCTGCCTGGAAATCGCCCGCGATCCCGCCACCGCCCGCGACTATACCGCGCGCGGCAACCTGGTCGCGGTGATCTCCAACGGCACCGCCGTGCTGGGCCTGGGCAACATCGGCGCCCTGGCCGGCAAGCCGGTGATGGAGGGCAAGGCGGTCCTGTTCAAGAAGTTCGCCGGCATCGACGTGTTCGACATCGAGGTGGACGAGCAGGATCCGGAGCGTTTCTGCGACGTGGTGGCGGCGCTGGAGCCGACCTTCGGCGCCATCAACCTGGAGGACATCAAGGCGCCGGAGTGCTTCGCGATCGAGGCAAACCTGCGCGCGCGGATGAACATCCCGGTGTTCCACGACGACCAGCACGGCACCGCCATCACCGTCGCCGCCGCCGTGCGCAACGCGCTGCTGGTGCAGGGCAAGACGCTGGCCGAATGCCGGCTGGTCACCTCCGGCGCGGGCGCCGCCGCGATGGCCTGCGTCGACCTGCTGGTGACCATGGGCCTGCTGGCGGAGAACGTGACGCTGACCGACATCAAGGGCGTGGCCTATGCCGGGCGCGACGGCATCAGCCCGCGCATGGCGGTGTATGTCCGCGACACGACAGCCCGCACCTTGCGCGACGCGCTGCCCGGCTGCGACATCTTCATGGGCCTGTCGGCGCCGGGCGTGCTGAAGGCGGAGTGGCTGTCGCTGCTGGCGCCGCGTCCGATCATCCTGGCGCTGGCCAACCCCGACCCGGAGATCTCGCCCGACGAGGCGCGCGCCGCCCGCCCCGACGCCATCGTCGCCACCGGGCGCTCAGACTTCCCCAACCAGGTCAACAACGTGCTGTGCTTCCCGTTCATCTTCCGGGGCGCACTGGATGTCGGCGCCACCACCATCAACGAGGCGATGGAAGTGGCCGCCGTCGAGGCCATCGCCGAGCTGGCGCGCATCGAGGCCAGCGAGGTGGTGGCGGCGGCCTATGGCGGCTCGGCGCCGGTGTTCGGCCCCGACTACATCATCCCCAAGCCGTTCGACCCGCGCCTCATTCTCCAGATCGCGCCGGCGGTGGCGCGGGCGGCGATGAACTCCGGCGTGGCGACGCGCCCGATCGCCGACCTCGACCAGTACCGCCACGAGCTGGAGCGGTTCGTGTTCCGCTCCGGCCAGCTCATGCGCCCGGTGTTCGAGGCGGCGCGGGGCGGTGGCGAGGCGGAGCGCGTCACCGTGGTCTATGGCGAGGGCGAGGACGAGCGGGTGCTGCGCGCGGTGCAGACGCTGGTGGACGACCGCGTGGTGCGGCCGGTCCTGATCGGGCGGCGCGCGGTGATCGTGGCGCGGGCGCGAGAACTCGGATTGCGGCTCGACTTCAAGGATGCGGTCCGGGTAGTCGACCCGACAGACGACGAGGCCACCATCGCACCGCTGATCGCGACCTACGCGGCGCTGGTTGGACGCCGCGGCATCCCGCCGGCGGCGGCGGCGCGCTATGTGCGCAACCGTCCCACCGTGCTGGCCAGCCTGATGCTGCACGCGGGCCATGCCGACGGGGCCGTGTGCGGGGGCACCGGCGACTGGTGGCGGCACATGGAATACGTCATGCCGATCATCGCCAAGCGGGCCGAGGTGACGCGGCTGTACGCGCTGTCCTGCCTCATTCTCCAGGCCGGCGCGCTGTTCATCTGCGACACCCACATGAACCTCGATCCGACGGTGGCGCAAGTCGCCGAGATGACGCTGCTGGCGGCCGAGGCGGTGCGCGATTTCGGCATCGTGCCAAAGGCGGCGCTGCTGTCGCACTCCAATTTCGGCGCCAGCAAGTCGCCCTCGGCCAAGAAGATGCGGCAGGCGCTGGCGCTGATCCGCGCCCGTGACCCGGAGTTGGAGATCGATGGCGAGATGCACGCCGACGCGGCGCTGAGCGAGACCATCCGCAACCGCGCGGTGACCGACAGCCGGCTTGGCGGCACCGCCAACCTGCTGGTGATGCCGGGCCTGGACGCCGCCAACATCGCCTTCAACTTGGTCAAGGCCGCAGCCGAGGGGCTGCCGATCGGGCCGCTGCTGCTGGGCATGAGCAAGCCGATCCATGTCGTCGTGGCCAGCGTCACCGCGCGCGGCATCGTCAACGTCAGCGCCATCGCCGCGCGGCAGGCGCAGGCGTTGCGGCGCGCGGCCCCCCTCGTCACCGACGCCGGCGCCTGACCGATGGTGTTCCTGTTGCTCGGCGTGGCGGCGTTGGCGGTGATGATGGCGGCACTCGGCATGTTCTCCCGCGCGCAGGTCGCCACCATCAAGTCGTTCGGCATCTGGATCGCCGCCATTGGCGGCCTGGCATTGGCGGCGCTGCTGTTCCTGACCGGCAAGGGCGGGGCCGCGATCGCGGCGCTGCTCATGCTCGGCCCGATGGTGTGGAGCTGGATGCGGCCGCCGACGCTGGACAGGGCGGGGGACGCGAAGGCGGGGCCACGCGCTAGGCCACGTCCGGCGCGGGCCGCCGGGATGAGCAGGGCGGAGGCCTATGAGGTGCTGGGGCTGGCGCCCGGCGCCGAGCGCGCGGCGGTGCAGGCCGCCTATGTCCGGCTGATGCGCGCGGCGCATCCGGACCAGGGCGGGTCGGACTGGCTGGCGGCGCGGATAAACCAGGCGCGGGATATCCTGCTGGGCTGATTGCCCGCCGCCCGCAACCCCGCCTGCCGCTCGCAACCCCGCCAGCGCTCGCAACAGTGTGTGGTTTCGGCATTATGAAATGCCGGTACAGGGTGCGATGACTTGCCCACGCCGCCATGGCGTGCCACCAATTCGGCGTATTACTGCCTATACTCCACGCTTCATTCAAGGGTGACCGCGCCGTGATCAAACCGTTACGTAAGGCTGTTCTCCCCGTCGCCGGCCTCGGCACCCGCTTCCTGCCCGCCACCAAGGCCATGGCGAAGGAGATGCTGCCGATCGTCGACAAGCCGCTGATCCAGTACGCGGTGGACGAGGCGCGAGCGGCGGGCATCGAACAGTTCTGCCTTGTGACCGGGCGCGGCAAGACCGCGTTGGTCGAGCATTTCGACATCGCCTACGAGTTGGAAAGCGTGCTGCGCGAGCGCGGCAAGATGGTCGAGCTGAAGATGCTGCATGACGCGCAACTGCCGCCCGGCTCCATCGCCACGGTGCGCCAGCAGGTGCCGCTCGGATTAGGCCACGCGATCTGGTGCGCCCGCGCCTTCATCGGCGACGACCCGTTCGCCATCCTGTTGCCGGACGACCTGATCCTGTCGGAGACGCCGGTCACGCAGCAACTCGCGGAGGCCTACTATCACACCGGCGGCTGCGTGGTGGCGGTGACCGAGGTGCCGCACGACCAGACCTACAAATACGGCATCCTCGACATCGGCGCCGACGACGGTAACCTGGTCGAGGTCAAGGGTCTGGTCGAGAAACCGAAGCCGGCCGATGCGCCGTCCGACCTGTCGATCATCGGCCGCTATGTGCTGATGCCGGAGGTGATCGGCTATCTGGCCCGCATGGATCGCGGCGCCGGCAACGAGGTGCAACTGACCGACGCCATGGCAAGGCTGATCGGCGAGGTGCCGTTCCACGGCCTGCGCTACGAGGGGCGCCGGTTCGATTGCGGCGACAAGGTCGGCTTCCTCGAAGCGCAACTGGCGTTTGCGCTGAAACGGGCCGACCTGGCGCCGCAGGTGCGCCAGTTCCTGCGCAACTATGCGCACGAGATCAGCGTCCATGATGTGGGCAGCGACGACAA
>JAYTQW010000357.1:0-3537 GCA_043746535.1 Rhodospirillales bacterium | reverse complement strand
CGGCGTGTAGAGCGCATAGGCAATGTGCATCAGGCGGCGGGATATCACCTCCGGCTCGTCGAACGGCCGGATGCGGAACACCAAATCCGCCTCGCGCCGTGGCAGGCTATAAAGGCGTGCGTCGGTCAGCAACTCCAGGCAGACCCGGGGATGCTTGCGGCTGAACTCGGCCAGGACCGGCGTCAGCATGAATGTGCCGAACCAGTCCGAGGATGACAGGCGTAGCAGCCCTTCCAGTTCGGCCTCGTTGCCGGCCAGCTGACGCTGGAAGGCAAGTACCTCCTCCTCGATCCGCTCGGCGTGGCCGAGCACCGAGGCTCCCTCGTCGGTGAGCACGAAACCCTCGCCGGTGCGCTGGAACAGGGTGTGGCCGACCGCCGCCTCCAGCGCCCGGAGCCGCCGCCCCATGGTGGGCTGACTTTGGCCGAGCTTGCGCGCCGCCGCGCCGAGCGTGCCGGCGCGCGCGATGGCCAGGAACACCCGCAAATCGCTCCATTCCATTTTAGCTCCCATCACGCGAGGTCCAACAGAACTGAATGGACACCGTGCGGCATCGATGATCGCCATTCGTTTGTAAAGGGCCACTATTGCTCTTAGCAACCGGGAGCCGAACGATGACCAGCCATCCAACCATGCAGGCCGCCGTGCTCGACGCCTACGGCACGCCGTTTCGCCTCGCGATGGTCGCCCGCCCGGCGCCGGCGCCGGGCCAGGTCCTGGTCCGCATCGCCGCCAGCGGCGTGAACCCGCTCGACACCAAAATCCAGGCAGGCACCGCCAAGCACGCCAGGCATCCAATGCCGGCCATCCTCGGCATCGACATGGCCGGGACGGTCGAGGCGCTCGGGGCCGGCGTCACCCGCTTCCGGCCCGGTGACGAGGTGTTCGGCATGACGGGCGGCGTCGGCGGCCACCAGGGATCGTTGGCGGAATACGCCGCCGTCGATGCCGACCTGCTGGCGCACAAGCCGGCCCATCTCAGCATGCGCGAGGCGAGCGTCGTGCCTCTTGTGTTCATCACGGCCTGGGAGGGCATGGTCGATCGCATGGCGGTCCGCGCCGGGCAAGCCGTGCTGGTGCTGGGCGGCGCCGGCGGCGTCGGCCGGATGGCGATCCAGATCGCCCGGGCACGTGGGGCGGAGGTGTTCGCGACAGGCTCCCCCGGCGACCGGACGGCCATCGAGCGGCTCGGGGCGCAGTTCATCGACCGCTCGGAGCCGGTGGCGGCGTTCGTCGCCCGCCTGACCGGAGGGCGCGGCTTCGACC
This sequence comes from Rhodospirillales bacterium, assembly GCA_043746535.1. GTDB lineage: Bacteria > Pseudomonadota > Alphaproteobacteria > Acetobacterales > Acetobacteraceae > CAVRQM01. Next base: position 2,271 of record JAYTQW010000357.1, on the reverse strand, counting down.
TGGCGTTCGATACGGTGGGCGCCGCCGTGCTGGACGACGCCTTCGCGGCGGTGCGCCGGTTCGGCCATGTGGCCAGCGCGCTCGGCTGGGGCACGCACGCCCTCGCCCCGCTGTCGTTTCGCGCGGCAAGCTACTCGGGCGTCTTCACCCTGTTGCCGCTGCTGACCGGCGAGGGGCGCGCGCATCACGGTGAGATACTGGCCGAGGCCACGCGCCTGGCCGAGGCCGGGCAGCTCGCGCCGCTGCTGGACCCGCGACGCTTCACGCTGGAAACGGTCGGCGAGGCCTATCGCGCTATCACTGAGGGCGCCGCCCGTGGCAAGCTGGCGGTCGATATCGGGCGGGGGACGATATAATGAGCGAGTCGATGGCGCTGGTCTCTCCGGGACGCCCGCTGCTCGACTATCTTCCGATCGGGTTGTTCGGGTCGGTGATGGGGCTGACGGGTCTGTCGGTCGCGTGGAGCCTTGCCCAGGCGCGCTACGGCACGCCCGAATGGGTGGCGCCCGGCATCGCCGCCGTGGCGGCGCTGGCCTTTGCCGCGCTGCTTGTCGGCTACGGGATCAAGCTGGCGACGGCGCTGGACGCCGTGCGGAAGGAATTCCGGCACCCGATCGCCGGGAACCTGTTCGGCACGGTGTTGATAAGCTTGCTGCTGCTGCCGATCGTGCTGGCGCCCTATGCGCGGCCCCTGGCGCAGGCGCTTTGGATCGTCGGGGCCGTGGGCATGGTGCTGTTCGCGTGGCTGATCGTTAGTCGCTGGATGAGCGACCGGCAGCAGGTCGCCCATGCGACGCCGGCCTGGATCATTCCCGTGGTCGGCCTGCTGGACGTGCCGCTGGCGTTGCCGTCACTCGGGCTGCCGCCAATGCATGGGCTGATGGTGTTCGCGCTGGCGGTCGGGCTGTTCTTCGCGGTGCCGCTCTTCACGCTGGTGTTCTCGCGCCTGGTGTTCGAACCGCCGATGCCGGATGCGCTGAAGCCGTCGCTGCTGATCCTCGCCGCCCCCTTCGCCGTCGGGTACTCGACCTACACGGTCACGGTCGGCCAAGCGGATCTGTTCGCCGAGGCACTCTACATGCTGATGCTGTTCGTGCTCGCCGTGTTGCTTGGGCAACTCCGCCACCTGCCGGCGTGCTGCCCGTTCCGCGTGTCGTGGTGGGCGGTGAGCTTCCCGCTCGCAGCGTCGAGCATCGCTGCCCTACGCTTTGCTGCAGCTCAGCCCGGGCTCGCCACGGATTCGATCGCAATCGGACTGCTGGCCTTGGCGACGCTGGTCATCGCGGCCCTGCTCGGCCGAACCATTCTGGGTCTGCTCAAAGGGGAGCTGCGGTATTTGAGCACGTAGGTCCGGTCGTAAGCCGACGTTCAAACTGAGGCGCTACCGCTTCGTCCAATGTCTTGCCAGCGGTCACGCAACCTGGAAAATCCGGACCAGAAAATCCGGGAAATCCACGCCGTAGTCGCGGCCAGGGTTCTTGCGCAAGAGAGCGATGCAGGCGGTCATTCGTAACCTCGACCTGACCCCGGACCGCTTCTCGAAACAGCACCGGACCGATTGAAGAGTCAGTCGGGCCACGCCGTCATCGCGGCCATTGCCACACGGAGCAGCTTGTCGCGTGTGGCGCCATCGCGGGCGAGCGTGGACATGCCCTGGATCACCGCCATGACGTGGCCGGCCAGGGCATCGGCGTCGGTTGCGGGCGGCATCTCGCCCACAAGGACGGCCTGGGCGATCCGGTTGCGCAGCAGTGCTTCGATACCGTGCCGGATGGTTGCCAGCGCGCCCTGGACATCGGCGGCGGCGGCGGAGCAACTGATCGCCGAACTGGCGAGCAGGCAGCCGGGCGGGGTGTCCTCGCCGGTGAAGCCGATGGCGGCGGTCCGCAGCAGGGTGCAGGCGGCGTCGCGGGCCGTGGCGGCCTCGGCGATGATCGTCTCGGAGGTGACCGGGCCGGACAGGTAGTGGCCGACCGCTTCGAGGAACAGCCGCTTCTTGTCGCCGAACGCCGTGTAGATGCTGGGTGGCGTGACACCCATGGCGGCGGTCAGGTCGGCCAGCGAGGTGGCCTCATAGCCGTGCCGCCAGAACAGCAGCATGGCCCGATGCAGCGCCGCGTCGCGGTCGAACGACAGCGGCCGCCCTGGCTTGCGGCGTTGCGGGAGTATCGGTTGTTCCATAGTGGTCAATATGGAACGGTTGACGCGCTCCTGCAAGCGAGGTATCGCTTCCATACCGTCCACTATGGAATTATCGAAGATGTCGCTCGC
>JAYTQW010000356.1:0-8916 GCA_043746535.1 Rhodospirillales bacterium | reverse complement strand
GTTGCGCAGGATCCAGCCGCGGATGTTGTGGATGTTGCGCCCGGTCGACAGGTCCATGACGGTGTCGCCGCCCCAGCGGATCGCCCAGACCAGCTTCTCCACCTCGTCGGCGGCCGAGGAGGTCACCGCCGAGTTGCCGATGTTGGCGTTGATCTTGACCAGGAAGTTGCGGCCGATGACCACCGGCTCCAGTTCCGGGTGGTTGATGTTGGCCGGAATGATGGCGCGGCCCCGCGCGATCTCGCTGCGGACGAACTCCGGCGTGACGTATTCGGGGATCTCGGCGCCGAAGCTCTCGCCGTCGGCGATGGTGGCGGCGGCATCCATGGCGGCGGCGGCGCGGCCGAGGTTCTCCCGGTGCGCGACGTAGATCATCTCCTCGGTGACGATGCCGGCGCGGGCGAACTCGAACTGCGTCACCATCTGGCCGGCCCGGCCGGCGCGGACGGTCTGCGGCGCCGGGCATTCGGGCACCAGCCTGTCGTCGCCGATGTTGCCGTTGTCCTCCGGCCTGACGGCGCGCGGCGGGACAGCGCCCAGGCCGCGCGCGGAAATCCAGGGCGCGCGGATGCCGGGCAGCCCGGCCGCGAGGTCGATGCGGGCGGCGGCGTCGGTGTAGGGGCCAGAGGTGTCGTACAGCCGCAGCGGCGGCTCCTGCGCGCTCGGGTGCAGGTCGATCTCGCGGAACGGCACCGCGATGTCGGGCCGGCTCGGCGTGGCGGCGTACACCTTGCGCGAGCCGGCGATCGGCCCGGTGGTGACGGTGCCCGGCTGGGCCTGGAGGGTACTGGGTCTGGTCTGGATGGTCATCGGCGGCTCCCGTGCGATGCGCGGCGTAAGCGGCCGGACGGCAGGAATGCGGGCGATGATGGGTCGACGATAGCCGGTCGGCGATCACGTCCGTCCCTCCGCCGGCATTACACCGGATCAGGTTCTCAGGGTCACCGCGCGATAGCGGTATCTCAGCCCTTGCCAGGGCACCCCTCGGATGGCGGGAGAGTGGGTCGGGCGGCCGGCTCTGTCAATTCGGCCCGTTGCGGCGGGTAGCGGCGCAGGATCACCAGCATCAGCAGCATCGCCGGCAACGAGGCCAGCATCGCCAGCGTGTAGAACGCGGGCCAGCCCACCGCCGTCACCAGGAAGCCGGAAAAGCCGCCGACGGTGCGCGAGGCGAGCGGCGCCACCGAGGTCAGCAGCGCGAACTGGGTGGCGGTGTGCGCCGGCGAGGTAAGGCCGGACAGGTAGGCCAGGAACGCCGCCGTGGCGAGGCCGCCGGCGAACGCCTCCGTCACCACGGTCGCGTACAGCACCGCGTGGTCGCCCGGTGAGAGCGTCAGCCAGACGTACATGGCCATCGCCGCCATCTGGAAGAACCCGGTCGAGATCAGGCCGCGCGCCAGCCCCAGCCGCGCCACCAGCAGCCCGCCCAGGCCGATGCCGGCCATGGTCGCGAACAGCGGGTAGAACCCGACCGCCGCCGCCACCGCCCGGCGGTCGAAGCCGAGATGCTGGTACAGCGGCGCCAGCATGGTGCCGGCCATCGCCTCGCCCAGATAGAACAGCGCCACGTAGCCCAGGATCGCCCAGGCGCCGCGCCGGGCCAGGAACTCGGTCAGGCTGCCGGTCACCGCGCGTCCGACCCGCGCCAGCGCCCGGCCCGGCTCGTCGTATGGCAGCGCCACCACCGGCTCCGGCGCCAGCAGGGTGACGCCGATGCACAGCACGGCAATCGCCGCGATGATCGACAGCGCGCCGTGCCAGCCGACATAGCCCACCGCCAGCAGCACGCCGGCGTTGGAGACCAGCATGCCGACCCGGTAGCCCCACACGTACACGGCGTTGGCCGCGCCCTGCATGTCGATCTCGAATGTCTCGATGCGCCAGGCGTCGATGGCAATGTCCTGGGTGGCCGAGCAGAACGCGATGGCACCGGCGGCGGCGATGGCCCAGCCCGCGGCGCGGGAGGCGTCGCAGGCGGCGAATGCCACGCAGGCCAGCGCCAGCAACGGCTGCACCAGCAGCAGCCAGCCGCGCCGGCGGCCGAAGCGTCCGAACCCGCCGGGCGGGCGCACCTGGTCCAGCACCGGCGCCCACAGGAACTTGAAGGTGTACGGCAGGCCGATATTGGCGGTCAGGCCGATCAGGGCCAGCGTGGCGTGACCCTCGGTCAGCCATTGCTGCAGGGTGAAGCCGGACAACGCCAGCGGCAGGCCGGAGACGAAGCCGAACGCCAGCATCAGCGCGAGCAGGCGGGTCGGACGGCGGGAGGTTTGGCGCTTCAAGACATTCTTCCAAAGAAGGCACATGACATGAGCGTGTACTTGCTGCCAGACTTAGCTATCGAGCAACAAGGACGATCCGCATGAAGCGCCATCTTCGCCAACCGGGTAGCATGGCTACCGCCGCCGCCGCATTGCTGCTGTCCGCCGGCATGGCGCACGCGGCGCCGATGGGCGACACCGCCACGCCGATCAAGCTGGCCATGAACGAGTGGACCGGCCAGCACGTCACTACCCACATCGCCGGCCAGTTGCTGGAGAAGATGGGCTACAAGGTCGAGTATGTGACCGCCGGCCTGTTCCCGCAGTTCAGCGGCGTGGCCGACGGCTCGCTCAGCGCCACGCTGGAGATCTGGACCAACAACGTCGGCGACATCTATCCGAAGGTGCTGGCCGAGAAGAAGGTGCAGGACATCGGCAGCCTCGGGCTGGAGACCAAGGACGGCTGGATCTACCCGGCCTATATGAAGGACGTGTGCCCCGGCCTGCCGGACTGGACCGCGTTGAAGGCGCCAGCCTGCGTCGCCGCGCTGGCAACGCCGGAGACGTTCCCGAACGGCCGCCTGCTCGACTACCCGTCCGACTGGGGGTCGATCAGCGCCACCGTCATCAAGAACGCCGACCTGCCGCTGACCACCGTGCCGGGCGGGTCGGAAGGGGCGCTCATCGCGGAACTGGAATCGGCCGCCGCCGCGCACAAGCCGCTGCTGATGCGGTTCTGGGCGCCGCATTGGGTGCTGGCCGACGTGCCGGTGGAGTGGGTGAAGATGCCGCCATGCCCGAGCAACAAGCCGGACGACTGCATCACCGCGCCGACGGTGCAGAAGGTGGTCTGGTCCGGCTTCGGCGAGAAATGGCCGGCTGCGTACGAGTTCCTCAAGGGCTATCAGCTCCACGCCGCCGACCAGCAGCCGATGATGCTGGAAGTGGACAAGAAGAACGTCGACCTGGACAAGGTGGCGGGCGAGTGGATTGCCACCCACAACGCGGTCTGGCAGCCATGGATGGACGCGGCCAAGAAGTGATCCGGCCGTGACCGGCGTCGGGGTTGCGAGCGGGGCGGATGCAAGGCGGCCGATCAAGCTGTCTTGCCGCGATGTGTGGAAAATCTACGGTCCGCACCCGTCAGGCTTCGTGGCCCCGGCGCCGCTGACCGACGCGGCGGCGTTGCGCGCGCGGATCACCGCCGCCCGCCACGTCGCGGCGGTGATGGATGTCAGCTTCGATGTCCATGAGGGCGAGATCTTCGTCATCATGGGGCTGTCCGGCTCGGGCAAGTCCACCATCGTGCGCTGCCTGTCGCGGCTGGTGGAGCCGACCTCCGGCCACGTGTTGCTGGACGGCGAGGACCTGCTCGCCGCCTCGCCGCGCCGGATGATCGAGATCCGCCGCCGCGCCATGGGCATGGTGTTCCAGAATTTTGGGTTACTGCCGCATTTGTCCGTTCTCGATAACGTTGCTTTTCCGCTGGCGATTCAAGGACAGAAGCCGGCACAGCGATTGGCACGGGCGCGGGAAATGGTGGAACTGGTCGGCCTCGCCGGACGCGAGGATTCGTTGCCGCACCAGCTCTCCGGCGGCCAGCAGCAGCGCGTGGGCATCGCCCGCTCGCTGGCGGCGGGGCCGGAGCTGTGGTTCCTCGACGAGCCGTTCTCCGCACTCGACCCGCTGATCCGCCGGCAGATGCAGGACGAGTTCCTGCGGCTGCAACGGCTGTTGAACAAGACCATCGTGTTCATCACCCACGACATCGGCGAGGCGTTCCGGCTGGCCGACCGCATCGCCATCATGCGCGACGGCGTGGTGATCCAGATTGGCACACCGTCGCAGATCGCGCTCGACCCCGCCGACGACTACGTGGCGGCGTTCACCGAGGACGTGCCGCTGGTGCGCGTCATCCATGCAAGCGACGTGATGACGCCGGGAGACGACGAGTTGCTGGAACCTATCGCCGCCGGCACCGCCCTGGAAGCACTGGTGCCGTTGCTGGCCGCCGGCTCGCGCGGATTCCGGGTGGTGGACGCGCAGGGCGAGGGCATCGGCCATGTCACCGCCGCCGCCATCCTCGACGTGCTGGCGCGGGACCGGGCCAGACGGCGTGCTGCATGAGACGGCGTGCTGCATGAGACGGCGCGCGGCATGAGGCGGCGCGCGGCATGAGCCTGAGCCAGACAGCCGCCCTGCCGCGTCCGCCGTTGCGGGTGCCAGGGGGGTTGCTCGCATGGCTGGTGGTGCTGGCGCTGACCGCCGCGTGCCTGGCTGCCCGTGCGGCATGGCCGTGGCTGGTGCATTTCCCCGCCGGCTGGGGCCTGCCCATGGCGGCCGGCATCGACCTTGCGATGAACGCGGTCGCCGACATGCTGCAGCCCGTCTCACGCGCGGCCTCGACCGGCCTGGCGGCGGTGCTGCACGCGGTGCAAGGCGGGCTGCACTGGCTGCCATGGCCGGTGTCGATCGCCCTGGTCGCGGTGATCGCGTTCCAGGCCGGCGGCTGGGGGCTGGCGCTGTTCTGCGCGCTGGCGCTCGGCGAGTTCGTGCTGACCGGGTTCTGGCGCCCGGCCATGAGCACGCTGGCGCTGGTGGTGCTGGCGGTGCCGGTGTCGGTCGCCGCCGGTTTCGCGCTCGGCGCCGCCGCGTTCGCCAGCCCCCGCTGGCGTCGCCCGCTGGAGGCGGTGCTGGATGTCATGCAGACGGTGCCGGCGTTCGCCTACCTGATTCCATTGCTGCTGCTGTTCGGCTTCGGCCCGGTGGTCGGCCTGATCTCGGCGGTGATCTACGCGACGCCGCCGATGACCCGCTGCACCCTGCTCGGCCTGCAACGGGTGCCGGACGCCATCGTGGAATCGGCGATCATGTCAGGCTGCACCAAGCGGCAGAGCTTCTGGCGGGCGGAGCTGCCGGCGGCGCGCGAGCAACTGCTGATCGGCGTCAACCAGACTACCATGGCGACGCTGGGCATGGTCATCGTCGCGGCGGTGATCGGCGGCTTCGACGACATCGGCTGGGCAGTGCTGAGCGCCATCCGCAAGGCCGAGTTCGGCCAGAGCCTGCTGGCTGGCGTGGTGATCGCGCTGGAGGCCATGGTGATCGATCGCATCACCCTGGGCTTCGCGCTGCGCTCGCGCGCCGGCGACCGCTCGGTGAAGCTTCCACCGCTGTGGTTCTGCGGCGTGTTCGTGGCGTTGCTCGCCGTCGCCGTGGTGTTGCGCGGCGGTCTGGACGGTGCATCGGTCTGGCTGGCCGGCCCGCATGGCCAGTTCGGCGTCGATCAGTTGAACGCCGCCGTGTTCGCCCTGGTGCGCGACCATGGCGGGCTGTTCGACGCGCTGAAGAACACCGCGCTCTACTACGTGCTGTTGCCACTGCGCATCGGCCTGGTCGGCGCGATCAGCCCGTACACCTGGGGTTTCGCGCTGACCGCGCCGGTGGTGGCCGCCTACCTGGCGCTGATGATCGCGCTGGCGGCGATCCTGGCCGGCGCGTTCGGCTGGCGCGGCGCGGTCGGCGTGGCGTTCGGCGGCTGCCTGCTGTTCTTCGGCTTCGCGGGCTTCCCCTGGCCGGCGTTCATCGCCGCCACCGGCCTGTTCGCATGGCAGGCGGCGAACCGGGGCGCCGCCATCCTGGCCGTGCTGGCGCTCGCCTTCGTGCTGTTCGGCGGCATGTGGGGACCGTTCATGCTGTCGCTGTACCTGTGCGGGCTGGCGGTGCTGCTGTCGGTGCTGATCGGCGGTGGCATCGGCGTGCTGGCGGCCGAGAGCGCGGTTGTGTCGCGCGCCGTGCGCCCGGTCTGCGACACGCTACAGACGATGCCCCAGTTCGTGTTCCTGATCCCGGTGCTGATGCTGTTCAAGGTCGGCGAGTTCACCGCCCTCATCGCCATCATGCTGTACGCCATCGTGCCGCCAATCCGCTATGTCGAGGCCGGCCTGCGTCAGGTGCCGCCGCACATCGTCGAGGCCGCGCAGCAGATGGGCTGCACCCGCACGCAGATGCTGCTGCGGGTGAAGCTGCCGCTGGCGCTGCCGCTGGTGATGCTGGGCATCAACCAGACCATCGCCGCCGGCCTGTCGATGCTGGCCATCGCCGCCATGGTCGGCACCAAGGACCTGGGCCAGGAGGTGTATATCGCACTGAGCAAGGCCGATGCCGGACGGGGTGCGGTGGCCGGACTGTCGATCGCGCTGATCGCCATCGTCTGCGACCGGATCATTCGCGGGGCGCAGGCGGCAACACGCTGATCCACACTCGATGGGTCAGCGCACCTTGTCAGAAGCCGAGGCGGCGAGCCTCGATGGTGGGTATCGCCGCGCCCTGCGAGACAACGACGGGATGGCCCATGTCGCGGCGCATATGCTCGGACAAAGCGAACTCGCTGCGCGGCGGCGCTATCAATTGCCACAGATGCCGCGCCCCGGCCCACCACTGCCGCCGCACCCGTGTGTGAGGCGCCCAGTCGGCCAAGGTCAGGCGACCTGTGAGGTGAGAGGCGGTGATGCGGTTCGACATGGTTTAGCTCCATTAACCCGTCGCGGGAGCGGGATCGCGGCGTTGCCCATGTTATCTGCTTGAATTTACAGGGCTACAAACGGGCTGTTCTTGTGTTATCTATAAGAATTCCTTGAAGATGCACCATGAAACGCATGCCTGGCCTGCCCGCCCTACGGGTGTTCGAAGCCGCTGCCCGTCACCTCAGTTTCAGCCGCGCGGCGCAAGAGCTGAGCGTCACACCGGCTGCCGTCAGCAGCCAGATACGAACCTTGGAAGATCAGTTGGGCGTGCAATTGTTCTGGCGCACCAGCCGTTCGGTGCGCCTGACCGCCCCGGGAGACATCCTGCTGGCGGGCGCCACCGAAGCTTTCTCCGCGTTGGAGCGGACCTTCGAGCGGGTCGTCGGCAGCGTCTCGACCACGCTCGGCGTCAGTATGTCGCCCTCGTTCGCCGCCAAGTGGCTGCTGCCGCGCCTGGACAGGTTTCGCCAGTTGCATCCAGAGGTCGATTTGCGGATCGAGGTTTCGGACAAGGTCGTCGATTTCGCAGCCAGCGACTTCCAGTCCGCCATCCGCTTCGGCCATGGCAATTACCCCGGCTTGCGCTCCGACTGGCTGTTTGAGGAGTTTCTGTTCCCGGTTTGCAGCCCGGCCCTGCTGAACGGCCCGCATCCGCTGCGCACGCCCAATGATTTGCGCCATCACACTTTGCTGCATCTGGATTGGCATACGCAGGGCGACGCGTGGTGGCCGGACTGGCGCATGTGGCTGCTGGCGGCTGGGGCCAAGGAGGTCGATCCCTCGCGGGGCCTGCATCTCAGCCTGTTCTCGCTGATCAGTCAGGCAGCCATCGGTGGCCAGGGAGTGGCGCTGGGCAACACCAGTCTGGTGGGCGACGATCTGGCAGCGGGACGGTTGGTCAAGCCATTCGACCTCTCGCTGCGGGCACCGGCCGAGTTCGCGTATTACGTGGTGTCGCCAACCGTCCTTGCCGACCGGCCTCTGGTAGCCGCCTTCAGGAACTGGGTGCTCGACGAGAGCCGGGGCGACGCGGCGCGGCCATAGCGGCATGCAGCCATGCCGCACGGCGTGGAGGCGGCGTCAGTGCGCGCCACCGCGAGAGAACAGGTTGATGACCAGCACGCCGGCGATCACCATGGCGATGCCCAGCGCCGCCGGAAGGTCGAGTTTCTGGCGGAACACGAACAGGCCGATCAGCGTGATCGCAGTGGTGCCGATGCCCGACCAGATGGCGTAGGCGACGCCCATCGGGATGGTGAGCAGGGCGCGGGCCAGGAAGAAGAACGCGCCGCAATAGGTGACCAGCACCACTGCCGAGGGCCACAGCCGGGTGAAGCCCTCGGAGCCGCGCAGGGCAGTGGTGCCGGCGATCTCCAGCGCGATGGCGATGCCCAGGATGAGGTAGCCGTTCATCCCGGACATGCGGAGAGACATGGGATCGGTCCGACTTCGCCTACGCGGCGTCGGACTCGTTGCGGCGCTCGGCGCGCTTACGCTCGTTCGGGTCGAGGAACTTCTTGCGCAGGCGGATGGTGGTCGGCGTCACCTCGACCAGCTCGTCGTCCTCGATATAGGCAATCGCCTGTTCCAGGTTCATGCGGCGCGGCGGCACCAGCAGCATCGCCTCGTCCTTGCCGGCGGCGCGGATGTTGGTGAGCTTCTTCTCCTTGATCGGGTTCACCTCGAGGTCGCTGCCGCGCGAGTGCTCGCCCAGGATCATGCCGGCATAGACCTTCAGGCCCGGATCGACGAACAGGGTCCCGCGCTCCTGTAGGTACCACAGCGCGTACTGCACCGTCTCGCCGTCGATGGACGAGATCAGGCTGCCGTTGCGGCGGCCCTCGATCACGCCCTTCCACGGGCCGTAGCCCAGGAACAGCCGGTTCATGATGCCCGACCCGCGCGTGTCGGTCAGGAACTCGCCGTGGTAGCCGATCAGGCCACGGCTCGGCATGTGGAAGGTAATGCGCACCTTGCCGCCGCCAGAGGGCCGCAGGTCCTGCATTTCGCCCTTGCGGCGGCTGATCTTCTCGACGACGACGCCGGAATACGGCTCGTCCACGTCGATCAGCACCTCCTCCATCGGCTCCTCGCGCTCGCCCGTCTCCGGGTTCTGCCGGGTCAGCACG
>JAYTQW010000355.1:0-1975 GCA_043746535.1 Rhodospirillales bacterium | reverse complement strand
TAGGTCGAGTGGGTGATGGTGCAATCCACCTCGCCGATCAGCGCCAGCTCGCGCTCCTTCATCTCCGCCGCCGCCACCAGCGCCACGTCGCGGTCGGCGGCATCGGCCTCATGCCCGGCGGCGCGCTCCATGCGCAGGAAGTGCAGGTCCATGTTGTGGAACAGCACCGCCGCCTGTGGCGCGTGGCGGCGCAGGTCGGCCAGCACGTGGTGCAGCACGGTGACGCGATAGACCAGCACCACGTCGAACAGCGCGCCATGGCGGGCGATGTAGTCCTCGAAACCCACGTCGTACGGCGCGTAGGCGCACTCGACGCCGATGCCTTGCAGGTCGCCGACCGGACCCGGCTCGAACAGGAAATTGTCCTGCGGCACGAAGTGCATCTTGTAGCCGAGGTCCTGGAACAGCCGCAGCGTCAGCGTCGTCGTCACCGAGCCGGCATCCTGCTTCGGCGTCGGGTTGGTCGCATCGACGATCAGCGCCCGCTTGCGCACGCCGCGCTCGCGCTCGAAATACACCGCCTCGCCATTGCGCCGCCGCCCGGACAGTTCCTCGCGCCAGCGCAGCAACAGCTTCTTGCGGTTGGTGATCTGGTGCGTCTTCACCCCGCTGCCGAGGTCGGTGCCCCCGGTGCGGCCCTCGTAGTGGATGACCCGCGACAGCGGCTGGAACCACACCTCGCGCCCCGCCGCGCGCACCCGCAGGCCGAGGTCGGAGTCCTCGCCATAGGCGGGCGCGAAATGCGGGTCGAAGCCGCCCAGCTCGCGCCACAACGCCCGCGGCAGCGCCACCGACGCGCCGGACACGTAATCGACCTGGCGCGCGTGGCAGTAGTGGGGCCGGTTGGGATCGTCCTCGCGGCCATAGTTCCAGGCCGAGCCGTCGCGCCAGATGATGCCTCCGGCCTCCTGCAAGACGCCATCCGGGTACAGCAGCTTGGAGCCGACCAGCCCGGCCTGCGGAAACCGCGCGAAGCTGTCCACCAGGGCGTCGAGCCAGCCCGCGACCACGCGGGTGTCGTTGTTCAGCAGCACCAGGATGCGCCCGCGCGCCGCCGCCGCACCGGCGTTGCAGGCGCCGAGGAAGCCCAGGTTGCGGGTGAGCGGCAGCACCGACAATCCGGCCACGCCGGCGGCCAGCCCCGCCAGCACCGCGCCACTGCGGTCGGGCGAGGCGTCGTCGACGACGATGACCTCGACGCTGTGGCGGGTGGCATGGGCGAACAGCGCGGCGAGGCCGTTCAGCGTGTAGCCGAGCTGGCCATGGATCGGCATGACCACGCTGACCTCCGGCGCGGCACCCGGCGCTGGCTGCGGCAGCCGGTTGCCGGACCCGCGCAGTTCGGCGGCGGCGGCGTCGAACGCCGCGTCCTCGCCGGTCAGGTCGAAGCGGCGCAGGAAGGCAGCGCCGGCATGGGCCTCCAGGATCGCCGGGTCGTCCGGCCGGCGCTCGTAGAAACCGAGATCGTCGCTGCCCGCATCGGGGTTGTCGGCCAGCGGCCAGGGATGGCGAAGCGCCGGCGCCACGAACCCCGCCGGCGCCGCGGCCTCGCCGCCCGAGGCGGCGCCGGCCTCGATCTGCATCTCCAGATGGCGCAGCTTCATCTCGGCGGCCAGCGTGCGCGCGTCGCCCTCGATCAGCCGCTCGGCCAGCGCCACCGCGCGGCGGCGCATGTCGAGCAGGGCGTCGTCGGCGTTCATGCCAGCAGCGCCCGCTCGTAGTCGAACACCGCGCGCACCGTCTGCGCCAGGCCGATGCGCTGCGTCCAGCCGGTCGCGGCCACCAGCCGCGCGGTGCTGCCGAACACCACCGGCTCGTCGGACGGGCGCAGCAATGCCGGATCGGCCTCCGCCACCAGCCGCACCCCGGCCAGCGTCTCCAGCAGCGGCAGCAGGTCGCCGATGCGGGTCAGCGTGGCGCTGCATATGTTGTAGGCCTCGCCGGGCGCGCCGCGCTCGGCCAGCAGCAGCAGCGC
>JAYTQW010000354.1:0-4164 GCA_043746535.1 Rhodospirillales bacterium | reverse complement strand
TCACCTGCGCCACGCCGCGCGCCAGTTCCGCCTCGCCGATGATGATGGCCGCACGGGCACCCATGCGGTTGGCCCGCTCCATTCGGCGCTTGAGGTTGCCGCGATAACCCATCTCGGCGCGCAGTCCGGCCGCGCGCAACGCCTGAAGCACAGACAAAGCCGCCGCTTCGGTGCCGGTGCCTGCCGGTATCACGGCAATGCCGCGCGGCGGTTCGGGAGCCTTGTCCAGCAGCATCGCCAGCCGTTCGATGCCCGAGGCCCAGCCGACACCGGGTGTGGACGGCCCACCCATCTCGGCGATCAGCCCGTCATAGCGGCCGCCGGCCATCACCGTGCCCTGTGCGCCCAGCGCCGTTGTCACGAACTCGAACGCGGTGTGACCGTAATAATCGAGCCCGCGCACGATCCGGGGGTTTTCGCGGAACGGCACGCCGAACGCGGCCAGATGATCCTTCAAAGCCGCATAGAACGCAGAAGCCGGCTCGGTCAGATACGGCGCGATGGTGGGGGCTGCGGCCACCAGCACGCGGTCGCCCTCGTCCTTGCTGTCCAGAATGCGCATCGGGTTGCGCTCCAGCCGGTCGCGGCTGTCCTGGCCCAACCGGTCGCGGTGTTCGGTGAAATACGCCACCAGGGCCGCGCGATAGGCGGCCCGGCTTTCGGCATCGCCCAGCGTGTTCACTTCCAGCACCACGTCGTCCGCGATGCCCAACGCGCGCAGAATTTCCCAGCCGCAGGATATCACCTCGGCATCGGCCAAGGGCTCGGGTGCGCCGATCAGCTCGCAGCCGATCTGGTGGAACTGCCGATAGCGCCCCTTCTGCGGCCGCTCGTAGCGGAACATCGGGCCGGCGTAGAACACCTTCTGCGGCAACGATTGCGTCAGCCCGTTGCTGACCAGGGCGCGGCAGATGCCGGCGGTGTTCTCCGGGCGCAGCGTCACGCTGTCGCCGCCACGGTCGGCGAAGGTGTACATCTCCTTCATCACCACGTCCGAGGTCTCGCCCAGGGTGCGGGCGAACACGGCGGTGTCCTCGAAGACCGGCGTCACCCACTCGTCGAAGCCGTAGGTGGCGGCGACGCGGCGGGCGGTGTCGATCACATGGGCATGGCGGCGCTGGTCGTCGCCGATCAGGTCGCGGGTGCCGCGAACCGGCTGGAGCGGGGTCACGAAGCTTCGGCCGCCTCCGACGAGCGGTCCGGCCACGGCACCAGGCTGTCGATGTCGATATGCAGCAGTTCGGCCAGGCGCGCGGTCAGGCGGATGCCCGGCTCGGTGCGGTCCGCCTCGATGTCGGCCAGCGCCTCGGGCACGATCCCGGCCTTGGCGGCCAACGCCTCGACACTCAGGCCGCGCATCTCGCGGTATACCCGCACCGCGTTGTCGCCATCCATCAACCGCTCGACGACGCCGAATTCGTAGCTGTCGTCGTGCAGGCCCTGGATGTAGGCCAGCATGGCATGAGCCGAGTCGAGGTGGTCTTCCAACTGGTCGAACTCGACCGCCACGGTATTGGACAATGCGCTCATCGGTAGGCCTCCCGGCGATGCATCACCTTCAGGACGGTGATCGCCTCGCGCTTCTCGAAGATGACCCGCCAGTCGCCAACGCGCAATCGCATCAGGCCCTTGCGGTTCACCAACATGATGACATCGTGCCCGGCCTCCTCGGGTGCGGCCGCATAGGCGTTCAGGCGGGCGCGGATGCGCTGCTGGTCGGCCGCGGGCAGGTGGGCGAACTGCTTCTCCGCGCTCGCGGTGATGCGCAGTTCCATCGCATCATTCCGCCGCGAGCTTCGCCGCCGCCTGTTCCGCCTGGATCGCCGCCACCTTGCGCTCGACCAGGTCGACGATGTGTTCGACCATGCCGTCGCCCTGCATGGTGTGGTCGGTCTTGCCGGCGGCATACACCATGTGCCGTCCGCCGCCGCCGCCGGTGACGCCGATATCGGTCATCAGCGCCTCGCCCGGCCCGTTCACCACGCAGCCGATGATCGACAGCGTGAGCGGCGTCTCGATATGCGCCAGCCGCTCCTCCAGGGTCTGCACCGTGTCGATCACGTTGAAGCCCTGCCGCGCGCAGGACGGGCAGGAGATGATCTTCACGCCGCGATGGCGGATGCCGAGCGACTTCAGGATGTCCCAGCCGACCAGCACCTCCTCCTCCGGCTCGGCCGACAGGCTGACGCGCATGGTGTCGCCGATGCCGGCCCAGAGCAGGTTGCCCAGGCCGATGCTGCTCTTGACCGTGCCGGCGCGGCGGCTGCCGGCCTCGGTGATGCCGATATGCAGCGGGTGGTCGCACTGCTCGGCCAGTTGCGTGTAGGCGGCCACCGCCATGAACACGTCGCTGGCCTTCACGCTGATCTTGAACTCGTGGAAGTCGTGGTCCTGCAAGATCTTGGCGTGTTCCAGCGCGCTCTCGACCAGCGCCTCCGGGTTCGGCTCGCCGTATTTCTCCAGCAGGTGCCGCTCCAGGGAGCCGGCGTTGACGCCGATGCGCATCGAGCAGTTGTGATCGCGCGCCGCCTGCACCACCTCGCGCACCCGCTCGGCGCTGCCGATGTTGCCCGGGTTGATGCGCAGGCAGGCGGCACCGGCCTGCGCCGCCTCGATGGCGCGGCGATAGTGGAAGTGAATGTCGGCCACCACCGGCACGTCGACCTGCCGGACGATCTCGGCCAGTGCCGCGGTGCTTTCCTGGTCGGGGCAGGACACCCGCACGATGTCGACGCCGGCGCGCTCGGCCCGGCGGATCTGCGCCACGGTGGCGTCGACATCGGTGGTCAGCGTGTTGGTCATGGTCTGCACCGTCACCGGAGCGCCGCCACCGACCGGCACCCGGCCGACATGGATCTGGCGCGACACCCGGCGCTCGATGTCCTGATACGGACGGTAACTCATCGCTGTCTCACCTGGTTGGCTGTGACTGACTGGCTGCTGGTTGCGTGGCGCGCGGCGCTGGCGGCGACCCCGTGGCGATGCGGCCATCCTTAATGGCATCGGCGTCGAGCGGGAAGTCACGTAGAACATGCCCGGCCACGCCTATCTGCGGGGCGACCACGCCGTCCACCAACAACTCGGTGCCGCCCGGGTTGCCGGCGGTCAGCAACAGCACAGTCGGCGCAGGCGGCACCGGCCACACGTCGCCGGGCTTCAGCACGCGGTTGACCAGCACCGCGCCGTGGGCGTCCCGCACCTGGATCCACGCCTCGGCCTTGGCGCGGATGACGATGCGGGCACCATCGGCGCGCACGGGGATGGACGGCGCCGCTGCGGGTGGCGCCGTTGCAGGCGGCGGCACGGGCGGCGGCGCTACGGCGAGACCGGGCGAGATGACCACCGGCAATGCCGCCGGCGCGCCGGCAGCCATGGGCTGCGTCGGTGTCGCGGATGGCGCGGCGGCCGTGGGTAGGGCAGCCGTGGGTAGGATGGCCGGCGGGTTGGCGGCGGCCTCGGGCACCGGCGTGGTCCGGCTCAGCACGTCCAGGCGGGCCGGCACCGGCTGCACCTGGTCGGCGGCGGACTGGTCGCGCCCGCTCATGCGGTACCAGCCGGCATAGGCACCGATCGCCAGCACCAGGCCGACCGCGATCACCGCCAGCGCCGGCACGCCGCGCTCCGGCACCGGGGCGGGGAAGTCGAGCGCGGTCTTGCGGTTGACCAGCGCCGCCTCGGCGCGGAAACGGCGCGCGATCTCGTCGGGGTCGAGGCCGAGCGACTGCGCGTAGGTGCGCACGAAGCCGACCGCGTAGGCATGGCCGGGCAGATCGGCGCTGCGCCCGTCCTCGATCGCTTGCAGGAACGGCAGCCGGATGCGCAGGTGCGCCGACAGCGCCGGCAGCGTCCAGCCGAGCCGTTCGCGCGCGTGGCGCAGGTCGAGGCCGACCCCGGCCGGCGCCGCGTGGGCATAGCCGCTATGGTCGTCGGCCTCGGTGGACATGGTAGGCCGGCTCTTCGCCATGATGGACCTGCGCTGGTGGGGCACGACCGCACCGGCCCTGCATCTGGCCGGCGGCAGCCATGCCGCAATGGTCCGTGCCTTGGACGCAATGGTTGTATCTTGCCCGCCTTTGAAAGCCAACCGGGCCGCCGTCAATCCGTCAGCCCGTGCTCACGCGCCCAGGCGGCGATCGGCTCGCGCAGGCTGGCGTCGCCGTCGCC
>JAYTQW010000353.1:0-9006 GCA_043746535.1 Rhodospirillales bacterium | reverse complement strand
GCGGTGCCCAGCGCCAGCCGTCCCAGCGCCATCGCCTCGCCCAGCCCGCGCCCGAAACCCTCGGCGCGGTGCAGCGACACGAAGCAGTCGCACGCCATGATGAGGCTGCGCACGGCGTGGCTGTCGAGCGGCGCGTCGAGCAGCCGGATCTGCGGGTCATGCGCCCGCCCGCGGCTCCAGGGGGCGCTCCACGCGGCGCCGCCGGCGGCGCCGTCCTTCACCTTCAGCACCAGTTGGATGTCGCGGTACGGGTGCGCCGCCCGCAGCCGCTCGAACAGGTCCAGCACCGCGAGCGGGTTCTTGCGCGCCGCGTACGAGGACAGGTCGAAGAAGTGCAGCAGCACGAACGCCCCTTCGCGGATGCCGAACCAGCGTCGCGGCAGGGCCGGGCCGGGCGGCAGTTCCACCGACTGCCCGACCAGCCGGCTGGCGATGCCCGCGGCGGCGAGGCTGTCGCGCACGAACGCCGACAGCGCCCACACCTCGTCGAACCGCCGCAGGCCCGCCACCCACGCCTGCGGATAGGCCGGCAGCTCCCAGGCCGGCACGATCACGTTGCGCCCGGCATCGAAGCGGCCGCCGCGCGCCTCGAACGCGGCGATGGCGCGCGGCACCTCGTCGCCGTTGACGTGGAACACGCGGATGCCGCCCGCATCGGCCCCGTCCAGCCGCTCGCGGTCGCCGATCACGGCATGGTGGGCGGCGTCGTCGCGCGACGCGTGCCGGAAGATGTCCAGCACGCGATGGTGCAGGTACACGGCGCCCGCCGCCGCGATGTGGCTGCGCAACTGCTCGCCCATGCCGATCGGCGCGAACGGGTGCCCGATGAACGTCACCGGAATATCGGCCAGCCGCGTCGGCAACGTCATCTGACCCCTGTTACGCCCAAGCCCTGCTCAAGTCCAAGCCCCCGCTCACGTCCAAGCCCCCGCTCACGTCCAGGCCCCCACTCACGTCCAGGCCCTGTCCGCGAGCGCGTCGCGCAGCGCCTCCAGCCAGCGATGGCCATAGGCCGTGTCCGGCTCCAGATGCGCACCTTCGGCCCATTCGTTCCAGGCATTGATGAACAGCAGCCGCTCGCCGCCCATCAGGAACCGCCGCGCCTCGTCGATCTTGCGTTCGACATAGAAGCGGAACGCCTCCGGTGTCGCGCCGTCGAAGCTGGTGCCGCGCAGACTCTGGCGCGGCGTGTTGTCCCAGCTCGGGAAGGCCGCCGGATACCGCTTGTAGGCGGCATCCGGGCGCGCGAGGAACGCCAGCACCGTCTCGGCATAGTCGTAGCGGTAGCCGGACCAGCCCGGCTTGGTGATCTGGGCGGCCGTCTCGGCGGCGACGGCGCGGCCATGCGGCGGGAACTCCACGGCGGCGTCGAAGCCGATATCCGCCGGCGACAGGCCCTGGCCCACCGCCTCCATGCTCTCGACATAGACCAGGTGCACCGCCTGTCCGGCCTCGTCGAAGGCCATGCGGCACATGTCCGCGAACGCGCGCGCGTCGGGCAGTCGCAGCGGGCGATAGACCAGCACCAGGGCCGCGCCATCGACGCGGATGTAGCGCGGGTCGCGGGCGTGGCGGACCAGATCGGCGATCACGCCGGCCAGCGTCGCCGCATCGTAGCGCTGCTCCATCAGGATCTCGCGCTCGCCGCCGTCCCAGTGGCGGGTCCAGTTCTCGTTGGCCCAGCACAGGCAATGCCGGAAGGCGATGTCGGGGTTGGCGTGCAGCACGTCGAGCGGCGCCGACAGCAGCCGGCGGGCGCCGAAGCCGTAGTAATAGACGCAGAACCCTTCGATCCCGTAGCGTTCGGCCAGCGCCGCCTGCGCCCGCAGCGCATCGGGCAGGCGCAGGTCGTAGAAGCCGAGATCGGCCGGCAGATGCGGCTGGTAGTGCCCGGCGAAGCTAGGCCGCGCGCGGGCGACGTTGTGCCATTCGGTGAAGCCGGCGCCCCACCACAGGTCGTTTTCCGGCGTCGGATGGAACTGCGGCAGGTGGAAGGCGATCGGCCGCACCCGGTCCATCTCGGACAGAAGCTCGCCCCACCGGCTCTGCAGGCGGTGCTGGTTGCGGGCGATGCCTTGCAGCTTTCGGACACCGGCATCGCGGTTGGTGGAGACGCTGAGATGGTGCGCGAAGGTGGCGCCGGCGACGTAGCGCACGCGGTAGCCTCCCGCCTGGAGCCGCAGGCACAGATCGGCGTCCTCGCAATAGGCCGGCAGGTAGGCTTCGTCGAACAGCACCGGGCCGATCGACGCGCGGCGCAGCAGCAGGGCGGCGCCGGAGCAATAGGCCACGTCGCGGTCATAGCTGAAGCCGGGTGCCGCGGCGTCGCCGAACAGCCCGATCATGCCGCTCTCGCCGTTCGGGGTCAGGAAGCAGCCGGCCTCCTGCAAGCGTCCGCTCGGATAGACGATCTTCGGGCCGACCGCGCCCAGCCCCGGATCGGCGTCGATGGCCGCGACCAGCGCGTCAATGGCGTCGCCCACCGGCTGCGCGTCGTTGTTCAGCAGCAGCACCAGCCGGCCCCGGCAGCGCGCGAAGGCGGCGTTGCAGTTGCGGATGAAGCCGACGTTCTCCGCCTGGCGCAGCACCATCAGGTTGGCGACGCGCGCCAGCCCCAGCATGACCGGATCGGTCGAGCAATCGTCGGCCAGTACCACCTCGAACGCCACGCGCGGCGGGGTGCGCGCGATGGCCAGCAGGCAGGCGACGGTGTGGTCGGCCTCGTTGAACGCCGGGACCAGGATCGACAGCACCGGGCGCGCGTGGCGCGGCAGCCGGATGCGGCGCATGTCGGCGGCCGGGTCGGCGCAGGCCAGCATCGGCGGCGGCACGCACACGACCGCGTCCTTCTCCGCCTGCCGCATGTCGGCGTAGCGCGCCTCCAGGTCGCGGTAGGCGGCCTGCATCGCCGCCGGGTCCAGCGGCCATGGTCCGGCGGCCACCGGCGACTCGGCGATGGACGCTGGCGCGGGCCCGATCCCCGGCGGGCGCGGCCGGTCGGCCGGCACCTGGCGGCCCTCGGCGCGGCCGTTGGCGAGGAAATGGCGCAACGGCGGCACCCCGGCATCGGCGACGTCGGTGTAACGCCTGCGGTACAGCGCGCCGTCGAAGCCCGGCCCGGCGCGGCGGCCCCGCGCGTCGCCACCGACGATGAAATCGCGCAGCGCCAGGTAGGCGGTGCCGGCGGCACCCGCGCCCGGCACGTCGTCATAGGCCCGCGCATACCAGAGCGGGTCGAGCCACGGGTTGGGGCATAGCCCGGCGTCCATGCCCTCGGTCAGGAAATGGCGCAGGCGGCCGCTGGCGGGCACCTCCGCCTGGGTCGCGTAGAACGCCTGGTCGAAATACGGCGACGGGTCGGCGGCGTCGCCTTCGAGCAGCGCCGTCAGTTGGTCGATCGACAGCGCGGCACCCGGCGTGGCGGCCTCGCTGGCCAGCCAGTGCAGGTCGACCAGCGGGTGCGGATCGCGCCAGGCGGCCAGGCCCTCGGCCAGGAAGTGCAGCAGCGGGTCGGCGTCGCCGATGACGTGCCGTTGGGTGGCGCGGTAGAAATCGGCGTCGAAATACGCCGACAGGCGCGGGCGCTGCGCCACCGGCAGGCGCAGGTAGCGCACCACGCCGCCAAGGTCGCCGCGCCCCACGCCGACGGCGGCGCGATACCAGCCCTCGTCCACGAACGAGGAGCACAGCAGTTGGTGGATAGTCCGCAGGTCGTCGCTCACCCGGCCCGCTCCCTGTCCGTAACGGTATTATTGGCCCAGCAAGGCCGTCCAGGCATCGATTTCGGAATGCCGGTCCAGACTCGGCGCCCGCCCCTCGGCCGAGCCCGACTTGATGTAGTGGTCCAGCGGCGAGGCGACCTCGCCGGTTGCCATCGCGCGGGCAACGTCGGGGTTGGCGGCGATGTAGAAGCTGTCGTCGATCACCGGCGCCGCCCCCAGCCGGCCCTCGAAATAGCCGGTGGCGACGTAGTGCCGATGCGCATCGGTCAGCTTGCCGGCGCCGGCGGCCAGCTTCAGGTCCGGGTAGGTCTGGAAATAAAACTCCTCCGAGAACGGCGTGCTGGCCACCGCCGCCTCGATCAGCGCCCGCAGCAGCCGGGCATCGACCGCGACCTTCGCCGTGCCGTCCAGCCGCGGGCGGGTGATGCGCAACGCGCGCAGCAGCATATCGATATGTGGGAAATATAGTTGTTCGTACATCAGATGCCTTTTGGCGCGCAATTGCAAGTTAGGCGGAGGTTGTCCTTGTTGCAACCCGCAAGGCTTGCCGGTATCGGTCCCGGCTGGCAGGCTTCGGGCCACCGGGCAATCCGCTGTATTGCCTGGCGGCTCGTTCTTTGGAGATGCGAATGCGCGTGTTGCTGACCGGCGGCTGCGGCTTCATCGGCTCGGCGGTGATCCGCCACCTGATCGCCGATACCGGGCACAGCGTGGTCAACGTCGACAAGATGACCTACGCCGCCTCGTTCGACGCCCTGGCCGAGGCTGGCGGCAGCCATCGCCACACGCTGGTCCGCGCCGACATCGCCGACGCCGAGGCGATGGGCCAGGTGTTCGCCACCCACCAGCCGGACGCGGTGATGCATCTGGCGGCGGAGACGCATGTCGACCGCTCCATCGACGGACCCGGCCCGTTCGTCCAGACCAACGTGGTCGGCACCTACACCCTGCTCGACGCCGCGCGCGCCTACTGGGCCGCGCTCCCGACCTCCCGCCGCGCCGCGTTCCGCTTCCACCACATCTCCACCGACGAGGTGTTCGGGGCACTCGACGCGCACGACCCGCCGTTCACCGAGGCCACGCCATACGACCCGCGCAGCCCGTACTCGGCCAGCAAGGCGGCGTCCGACCATCTGGTGCGGGCGTGGCGGCACACCTACGGCCTGCCGACGCTGGTCAGCAACACCACCAACAACTACGGCCCCTGGCAATTCCCCGAGAAGCTGGTGCCGCTGGTACTGCTGAACGCGCTGGAGGGCCGGCCATTGCCGGTCTATGGCGACGGCGCGCAGCTACGCGACTGGCTGTTCGTGGACGACCACGCGCAGGCGCTGGTGCGGGTGCTGGAGCGTGGCCAGCCCGGCGCCACCTACGCCATCGGCGCCCGCCAGCCGCGCAGCAACCTCCAGGTCGTGCGCGCGATCTGTGCGGCACTCGACGCGCGCCTGCCCGACCCGGCCGGCCCCCGCGCACGCCTCATCACCCACGTCGCCGACCGGCCCGGCCATGATTTCCGCTACGAGATCGACCCCAGCCGGAGCGAGGCGGCGCTGGACTGGCGGGCGCCGCACGACTTCGAGCGCGGGCTTGCCGCCACGGTCGATTGGTACCTGGCCCACCGGCCCTGGTGGCAGGGCATCCGCGCCGCCCGCTATGCCGGCCAGCGGTTGGGTGCGGCGGCGTGACCAAGGGCATCCTGCTGGCCGGCGGCTCCGGCACGCGGCTGCACCCGATGACGCTCGCCTCCAGCAAGCAGATGCTGCCGGTGTACGACAAGCCGATGATCTACTACCCGCTCTCGGTGCTGATGCTGGCCGGCATCCGCGATATCCTGGTGATCTCGACCCCCGCCGACCTGCCGCAGTTCCGCCGCCTGCTGGGCGATGGCGAGCGGCTGGGCGTGCGCTTCAGCTACGCGGTGCAGCCGACCCCGGACGGGCTGGCGCAGGCATTCGTGATCGGGCGCGACTGGCTGGCGGGCGAGGCCTGCGCGCTGGCGCTGGGCGACAACCTCATCTTCGCCGACCATCTCTCGGTGCTGCTGCGCGCCGCCGCCGCGCGCACCGAGGGCGCCTCGGTGTTCGCCTATCAGGTGCGCGACCCGGAACGCTACGGCGTGGTGCAGATCGACGCCGGTGGCCGCGCCATCGCCATCGTCGAGAAGCCGGCGGTGCCGGCCAGCAACTGGGCGGTGATCGGACTGTATTTCTACGACCACCGGGTCAGCGAGCTGGCGGCCCGGGTGCGCCCGTCCGAGCGCGGCGAGCTGGAGATCACCGACCTCAACCGCATCTACCTCGACGAGGGCAGCCTGCATGTCGAGCGGCTGGGACGCGGCTGCGCCTGGCTCGACGCCGGCACGCCGGACAGCCTGTTGCAGGCGGCCACGTTCGTGCAGACCATCCAGTCGCGCCAGGGCATGCTGGTCGGCTCGCCGGAGGAGGTGGCGTTCCGCATGGGATGGATCGACGCCGACCGCCTGCGCGGGCACGCCAACTCGCTGGGCAAGACCGAGCTTGGCCGCGTGCTGCGCGAGCTGGCCGATGGGGAGCATTCGTGAAAGTCGAACGCCTCGCCATCCCGGAGGTCATGTTGCTGACCCCGCCGCGCTTCGCCGACAGCCGGGGTCATTTCTCCGAGGTGTTCAACGCCCCCCGGTTCGCCGCCGCCGGCATCGAGGCCGCGTTCATGCAGGACAACCAGAGCCGCTCGGCGTCGCGCGGCACCGTGCGCGGCCTGCACTGCCAGGTGGCGCCGAACGTGCAGGGCAAGCTGGTGCGGGTGGTGCGCGGCGCGATCTGGGACGTGGCGGTGGATTTCCGGCGTGGCTCGCCCAGCCATGGCCAGCACGCCGCCGCCGTGCTGTCGGCGGAGAACGGCGCGCAGCTCTGGGTGCCGGGCGGCTTCCTGCACGGCTTCTGCACGCTCGAGGACGATACGGAGGTGTTGTACAAGGTCACCGCCCCCTATGACCGCGCCGCCGAGCGCGGGGTGATCTGGGACGACCCCGACCTCGCCTTGCCGTGGCCGGTCGGGCCGGGTGCGGCGATCCTGTCCGACAAGGACGCGCTGCTGCCGCGCGCCCGCGACTGCGAGGCCTGGTTCCATGCCGACACCTGACGGCCCCGTGCTGGTCACCGGCGGCAGCGGCCAGGTGGCGCGGGCGCTGGGCGCGGCGCTGGGCGAAGTGCCGCATCAGGTGATCGGGCGGCCGGCATTCGACTTCGAGCGGCCGGACACGCTGGCGCCGTTGCTGCGCCGGTTGCGTCCGTCGCTGGTGGTGAACGCCGCCGCCTACACCGCCGTCGACCGCGCCGAGGCGGAGCCGGACGCCGCGCGCCGGGCCAATGCCGAAGGGCCGGCAATCCTGGCCGCGTATTGCGCCGAGGCGGGCATCCCGCTTGTTCACCTCTCGACCGACTACGTGTTCGACGGCGACAAACCGGGCGCCTATGTCGAGGGCGACGCCACCAACCCGACCGGGGTGTATGGCCGCACCAAACGCGACGGGGAGGCGGCGGTGCTGGCGGCCTGCCCACAGGCGATCGTGCTGCGCACCGCCTGGGTCTATGCCGAGAGCGGCCGAAACTTCGTGCTGACCATGCTGGGCGCCGCGCGCCGCAGCGGCGCGCAGGCAGCCAAGCTGCGGGTGGTGGCCGATCAGGTCGGCTGCCCGACCGCCGCCGCCGACCTGGCCCGCGTGATCGCCGCCATCGCGGCACGGATCCGGGTGGATGGCTTCGATCCCGCCTGGGCCGGCGTCACCCATGCCGCCGGCGCCGGCTCGGTGAGCTGGCACGGCTTCGCCGAGGCGATCTTCGCCGATCCGGTGGCGCTCGGCGTGACACCGCCCGAACTGACCCCGATCGTCACCGCCGACTGGCCGACGCCGGCACGCCGCCCGGCCAACTCGCGGCTCGACTGCACCCGGCTGGCCGAGGTCTTCGGCCTGAAAATGCCGGCGTGGCGCGACAGCCTGGCACGGACGCTCGATGCAATCGTCCGCTGATAACACGCGCCGCCCGGAGCCACGGGTGGCGATCCTGCTGTCGACCTATAACGGCGTCACCTTCCTGCGCGAGCAACTCGACAGCCTGCTGGCGCAAAGCCACGAGAACTGGGTGCTGTACTGGCGCGACGACGGTTCCAGCGACGCCACCGTGGAGGTGCTGCACAGCTTCGCCGCCAGCGCCGGCCAGGGCCGCTGCGTGCGGTTGCTGCATCCCGAAGGCAGGCAGGGCGTCACCGTCAGCTTCCTGTCGCTGCTGCGCGCCGTGGTGCCCAGCCTGGGCGAGGCGGATGCGGTCGCCTTCGCCGACCAGGACGACGTCTGGCTGCCGGAGAAGCTGGCGCGCGGGCTGGCGGCGCTGCGCGGCCCCGACGCCCTCGCCGATGCCCTGGCCGATGACGGCGCGCGGCTGCCGGCGCTGTACTGCGCGCGGCAGGTGCTGGTGGATGCCTGGCTCAACCGCATCGCCCTATCGGAGCGGCACTGCGCGCCAACCGGGTTCCCGGCGGCGCTGGCACAGAACGTGGCTACCGGCTGCACCATCATGCTGAACCGCGAGGCCGCCCGGCTGGTCGCCGCCAGCCGGGCGGCGCCAGCCACGCTGCACGACTGGTGGTGCTACCTGGTGGTCACCGCCGCCGGCGGCAGGGTGCTGCGCGACGACACGCCGGTGGTGCTGTACCGCCAGCACGGCAGCAACGTGATCGGGGCACCGCACTCACGGTGGCAACGCGGCCTCAGCGCGATCAAACGCGGGCCGCAGGTGTTCATGGCGGTGCTGCGCCAACACGTCGCCGCCCTGTGCGAACAGCCGGAATTGCTGACCGGCCCCGCACACGCGGAACTCTCAGCCATCGCGCGCGCACTGGAAGGGCACTGGTGGCAACGCCTGGCAGTGCTGCGGATACCCGGCCTGACGCGAGAGAACTGGGCGGAGACGCTGGTGTTCCGCGCCTGGTTCATGCTCGGCTGATGCCAAGCTGGTCTGGCGATGACCTTCCGAGCGAGGCAGGCAAGCAGTTCTTTTTTGCAAAAAAGAACCAAAAAACTCTGAATAGTTAGGCGCGCGTATGCACCGTTCGCGCGGCGTCGGAGTATGTTTTGATATCGTAACGTTTTAGGCGTGCGTAGGCCTGCTCACGCCAGGGCCGCGCCGAAGGCGGGCACGCGGGGTCGGGCGCGACGCCTGGGCGGTGGCCGCGAGGGTGTGGTGGTTGCGGTGCCGGCGGCGCTGCCGCGCACGCCTGCGCAGCAGGCAGCGCCAGGGCGGGCGGT
>JAYTQW010000352.1:0-2292 GCA_043746535.1 Rhodospirillales bacterium | reverse complement strand
CTGCTCGGCTGGATCGGTGCCGCCAAGCCAGCGCATCCGGGGCATGACCTCGCGGCCGACCTGCTGACCTTCGTCATCGGCTGGCTCGCCTTTGCCCTGGTGTCGCACCGCATCGCCGAACGCAGCGGGCGGGCGGCACTGTGGTGGCGATTCATGGCGGCGTGGAACTGGTGCAGCGTCGTCCAGTACCTGCTGATGGTCGCGGCCTCGCTGCCCGGCGTGCTGGGCGCCCCGGATCTGGTGGCGGAGGCGGTGTGGCTGTTCGCGTTCGGCTGGGTGATCTGGATCGAGTGGTTCGTCAGCCGCGTCGCGCTCGAACTGCCGGCAGGCGCCGCGGCGGGAATGGTCATGCTCGACCTCGGCATCGGGCTGGCGATCACCGCCCTGGCCGAACTGCTGGCCTGACCGCGCCGGCTACCGGGTAGCGCCGCTCTGTGTCACGGGCTGGACGTTGGTGCCGAGTTTATAGCCTTGGGTCTTCAACCATTTCCGCACATCGCGCGCCGGCACCTGCGTGCCATCCGCGATCCTGACGACCCCCTTTCCGCCCGCCGCGGGACTGCCCAGGGCGAAATCCATCGGCGTGCCCCAGCGCCAGCCATTGGTCGCGGCGAGCGGGATAAAATTGCCGTACCCGACCGCATTGAGATAGGCCATCATCTTCGCAAACTCGAAATCGGTTTCGACGCCGGTCGATTTGACCGAGACGAGAAAGGCGGCCACCGAGGCGAACTGCTGCGCGCCAAGCGCCGTGTTAAACAGGACTTTGGTGTTGAACAGGCTGACGCCGCGTTTCTGGAGGACATAGAACACCTGTAGGAAATGCGCGGCCGCAGGAGCGTAGTGGCCGCTCTTGTTCGAGATCTCGATCAGCTTGCCCTGCAACACCCGCATCTCGCCGGCTCCCGCAACGCTGGCCCCGGCCAGCAGCGAGCTATGGTGGCGGGAGCCGACCGAGTGCGCGGAGGCGTGCAGGTTGCCGGTCTCGCTCATCACGTAGATGGCCCAGCCGCGCCCCTTGAACGCCGTCACCATCGCGGAGGTGTCGAATTTGGTGGTATGATTCGCGTTGATGTAGAGCAGGCCGTCGATATGGGGATGCAGTTGCGTCAGGCCCTGCGCCAATGCGGTGTGGTCGTAAACCACCGTCGTCGAGGTCAACCCCCAATCAATGGTGCCATTCGGTAGCAGGACCGCGCCCTGCCGGGTCAGTTTGGCCGAGGCGAGTCCGATCTGTTCCTCCAGCGTCTTGATTTCCGCAGTGGCGATGTCCCGTTGCTTATCACTGGTGTTCTGCTGGATGAATTTTATTCGGTCCTTGACGCTTCCGGTTGAGACCTGCTGCTTTGTGCGCTCCCGCGCTGCCGTCAGGCTCATCCGCAAGCCAAGCAGTCTGGCCGCGAGGTTGTCGAGATATGGCCGCCGGCTGTGGCCTTGCACGCCCTCTTCGGCCGTGTAGTTAGCGCCCATCTCCGAAAGCTCTGGAAAATGCATAGTGTTCCCCGCGCTGTCCCTGTGGCATTCGGGCGCCACGATCTCGTTACGTTACGAGTTACGACATATAAACGCAACCGATCCAGCAACTATCGCTCAGGCATTGTCCGCACGGAATGAACCGAACGGGTCGGGGTCATAGCGCACGCCGGTCAGCGTCAGCCCGTCCGGCGGCGCGGTCGGGCCGGCGGCGGCCCGCGCCCGCGCCGCCAGCGCCGCCGCCACGCGGCTCACGTCCCAGCTTCCTTCGCCGACCAGCTTCAGCGTGCCGACCATGTTGCGCACCTGATGATGCAGGAAGCTGCGCGCCTCGGCCACGATGTCGATGATCTCGCCGTGGCGCGTCACGTCCAGCCGGTCCAGCGTCCGGATGGGGCTTTTCGCTTGGCAGGCGGTGGCGCGAAACGAGGTGAAGTCGTGCCGCCCGACCAGCATGGCGGCGGCGCGCTGCATCGCCGCCGCGTCCAGGCCACGGTCGACATGCCAGACCCGATAAACCGACAATGCCGGGCGGGCAGGGCGGTTGAGGATGCGGAAGCGGTAGGCGCGGCCGATCGCCGAAAAGCGCGCACTCCATCCGTCCGCCACCACCGCCGCGCGCAACACCACCACCGGGTGCGGGCGCATATGGAAGTTCAGCGCCCGCGCCAGCACCCAGGCCGGCAGCGCGCCGGGCAGGTCGAGATGGACCACTTGGCCCTCGGCATGGACCCCGGAATCGGTGCGGCCGGCGGCGGTGCAGGCAACGGCTGCCCCGTGCGCCAGCCGCGACGCCGCCGCCTCCATCACCGCCTGCAC
>JAYTQW010000351.1:0-7025 GCA_043746535.1 Rhodospirillales bacterium | reverse complement strand
CAGCGCGCCGCCGATCGCCTCGCGGTCCTCGTCGCCGATCTCGCCGAACTGCAACAGGCCGTCGACGAACAGCCGCAGCCCCAACTCGGTCGGCAGCCGGCCGGCGGAGGTGTGCGGCGCGAACAGCAGCCCGGCCTCGGTCAGGTCGGCCATGACGTTGCGGATGGTGGCCGGCGACAGCGAGATCGGCAGCCGGCGCGACAGCGTGCGACTGCCGACCGGCTCGCCGGTCTCGACATATTGCTCGACGATCTCGCGCAGGACGGTGGCGGCGCGGTTGTCCAGGCCGCTCGGTATCAGCGGGCGCGGGGTGAAGAAGGGCGTGTCCATGCCGGCCAGTGTGTCAGGTCGGTGACGGAACCGCCAATCAGTTCCGCGCCTCCACCGACTTCGTGCGCGCGGCTTGCGGCGGCCCGTCAACGCCGCCTTAACCGCGCGGCCTTAAACCGGACCGGGCACAAGCTGGCGCATGGCATTACCGAGGTGCAGGGCGCGCTGTCTACCAATGGCGACGCGCTGACCACGGCGACCAGCACGTTGCCGGTGATCGGCAAGCAGGCCGCCGACCGTGCGTCGCGTGATGCCTCCGCCAGCCTGGAGCGCAACGTGCCGGCGAGATCGCCGACCAGGTGAACAGGTGCAGATGGCCGATGCGGCACAGGTTGCCGCCGGCACCGAGATCATGGCTGACAAGGTTCCAAGCTGGAACGACCTGCACGCCCGCTATGTGGTGAAGCAGATCAATTACCAACTGGCCTACAGCATGGACGGCGCTTGCACCAACGGCGCGGAAAGTTTCTTCAGTAGCCTGCGTCGCGCTGAGGTCGGCCACCACTATCACATCGCCGGTGCTTATCTGGCCCGCTACGCCCAGGAGAGCGCGTGGCGTGAGGGCTATCGCCACGACGACAACGACGCTTAGGCGCGCGGTGTGGTCGGGCTGGCGTTGACCGCGTGCACAAGCGCAGACTTCTACAGCTATTGGCAGCGTGCGGCAGCGTGAAGCAAATGAATCAGTAACTAAACGTTTGTCTTGACGAATCGGCTTCGTACTGAAAAATAAGATGGTGGCAGTCGCCGCTTCTTTCCTGGATGCATCCAAGCCCTAAGGGCCGGGGCTGAAAATGCCCCAGTGACTGGGGATCATCCCAGCCACAAGGAAGGAGTGAAGACTTTGGGTATCATTTATTCTTGGCCGAAGCCTGTTTTCGTACGGCAATACGAACGGCTTCGGTTCGGGCGGTGGGAGATGGTATGCTCCCATTGCCGGTCGTGGCCGAAGCGTTAGGACGCTAAGGATTAGATGAAGGCAGGCGGCGACTGTCACCCAGCGACACGCTTAGAATCTCTCATCGGCATTTTGTCAAGTCCATTCGCTGATTCTCTTACGCGCCGATAAGGAGAATTTTGTTTCAGCTAATGCGCATGGATTCATCAACGGGAAAGGCGAGCCTGCTTTGGTCGAATTAGTAAATTACCCCAATTTCCACCGGTAATCTCCCTCGACGCCCTTCCGCACCAACCCATTGTGAGACCGCGACAGCGCGGCCGGCGTGTTGGCAACCAGCATGGCCACAGCCTTGCGCGCGGTAACATCTAACCCCTGAGCCACCGCAACAGCACCGGCGATCTCCGCACTGTCATGGGCTATGATGCCTCCCTAAGCGTTTCCAGCAACGCCCGCGTCAACTCGCCGGTGCGGAACTTGGTGGGTGTCCGGCGCTTCACGCGGGCCTTCATCGTGGCGGGGCGTTGCTCTGGATCGAACACCCGCAACATGATGTCCACTGTCGCGATCTCGTTTTGCAGCCGAGCGGCGAGGGCTTCCGCTTGGTGAAGGTCGCCCACCAGTTCCGCGCGTTTCGTGCGCAAGGCGGTGATGATGTGGGGATCGGCCATAGCCACAAAGTAAGGAGTGTGGCGAGTTCGGCCTAGTACGCCGTGGTGGCGGGTGCTACATAATACCGCTCATGTGCGGACGCTCATATATGAACGGGGCTGTATGGACGGGCGCTTGCGGGCGGGGCGGAGGCGCGCGATAGCAGCCGTCCATCATAGGACGGTTCCCGCCATGCGCCCCTCCGGCCGCCTGCCCGACGCCCTTCGCGCCGTCACCCTCACCACCGGGGTTGCCCGCCATGCGGAGGGTTCGTGCCTGATCCGGCTGGGCGGCACCGAGGTGCTGTGCGCGGCCAGCGTGGAGAGCCGGGTGCCGCCGTTCCTGCGCAACGCGGGAAAAGGCTGGGTCACCGCCGAATACGGCATGTTGCCGCGCGCCACCCACCGGCGCGGCGAGCGGGAGGCGGCGCGGGGCAAGCAGTCGGGGCGCACGCAGGAAATCCAGCGCCTGATCGGCCGCAGCCTGCGCGCCGTCACCGACCGCGCCAGGATGGGCGAGATGACGGTGACGCTCGACTGCGACGTGCTGAACGCCGATGGCGGCACCCGGTGCGCCGCGATCACCGGCGCGTGGGTCGCACTCCACCTCGCGTTCCGGCATCTGGTGCGGATGAACGTCATAACCACCGTGCCGTTGCTGGGCCAGGTCGCAGCCATCTCGTGCGGGTTGGCCGGCGGGGAGGCGGTGCTCGACCTCGACTACGCCGAGGACAGCGGCGCCGAGGCGGACGCCAACTTCGTGCTGAGCCAGGATGCCATCGTCGAGGTGCAGGCCACCGGCGAGACGGCGCCGTTCACCGAGGCGCAGCTCGCCGCCATGCTGGCGCTGGCCCGCCACGGCGCCGCGACCCTGTTCGCCGCACAGCGCGCCGCGCTGGACGGAGCACCACCTTGAGCCGCCGGCTGGAGCCGGGCAGCCGGCTGGTGGTGGCGACCCACAACGCCGGCAAGCTGCGTGAGATCGAGGCGATGCTGGCGCCGTTCGGCGTCGACGCGGTCTCGGCGGGCGCACTCGGCCTGCCGGAGCCGGACGAGACCGAACCCACCTTCGAGGGCAACGCGCGGCTGAAGGCGATGGCCGCCGCCGCCGCGTCCGGCCTGCCGGCACTGGCGGACGACAGCGGCCTGTGCGTGGCGGCGCTGGGCGGCGCCCCCGGCATCTACTCGGCGCGCTGGGCTGGCGCGGCAAAGGATTTCGCCGCCGCGATGCGCCGCGTCCACGACGAGGCGGGCGACAACCCGGACCGCGCCGCCTGGTTCATCAGCGCGCTGTGCCTGGCATGGCCGGATGGGCACAGCGACCTGTTCGAGGGCCGCGTCGACGGCACGCTGGCTTGGCCGCCGCGTGGCGCGCTGGGCTTCGGCTACGACCCGATCTTCGTGCCGGAGGGCGGCACGCGGACCTACGGCGAGACCGAGCCTGCGGAAAAGCACGCCAGCAGCCACCGCGCGCGGGCTTTCGCGCGGTTTCGCGCGGCGTGCCTGGGATAGGCAGGCGAGGGCTTCGCCCCTCGACCCCAGCAAAGGCCAAGCCTTTGCAATCCGATCAGTTTCGGGGTCTGGGGCCTTCCGGCCCCAGCGGGTCGAGGGCGGCGCCCTCGCCTTGCTTCCGGCTGACCGCCAACGCCCGCGCATAAACCTCGCGTCGCGGCAACCCGGTCGCCGCCGCCACCCGCGCCACCGCCTCCTTGAGGCTCGTCTCCGCCAGTGCGGCGGCAAGCCGCTCGTCCAGCGTGTCGGCGGCCTCCTCGGCGTCGCCCTCCGGCGGTCCGACCACCACGGTGATCTCGCCGCGCGCGGCGTGTTCGGCGTAGTGCCCGGCCAGGGTGGCGAGGGGCGCGCGGCGGACCTCCTCGAAGCGTTTGGTCAGTTCGCGCGCGACGGCGGCGGGGCGGTCGCCGAACACCGAGGCGAGGTCGCGCAGGGTTTCGGCCAGCCGGTGCGGCGCCTCGTACCAGACCAGCGTCGCGCCCAGGCCGGCGCGCTCGGCGGCGCGCAGCGTGGTGAAGGCGGCGCGACGGGCGGCCTCGGCGCGCGGCGGGAAACCCACGAACAGGAACGGGTGCGGCGGCAGGCCGGACAAGGTCAGCGCCAGCAGCGCCGCATTGGGGCCAGGCAGCGCCGAGACCGGCAGCCCGGCGGCGATGGCGGCGCGCACCAGGCGAAAGCCGGGGTCCGACACCAGCGGCGTGCCGGCGTCCGACACCAGCGCCACCAGGCGGCCGGCGGCAAGCTCGGCCAGCACCTGGGCGATGCGGCCGTCCTCGTTGTGGTCGTGCAGCGGCAGCAGGCGCGTGGAGATGCCGTAGGCGGAGAACAGGCGCGCGGTCACGCGGCTGTCCTCGCACAGCACCAGTCCGGCCGCGCGCAGGACGGCCACTGCCCGTATCGTGACATCGCCCAGGTTGCCGAGCGGCGTCGGAACCAGCACAAGTCCTGTGGTGGGAACCTGGCCGCGCGGCATCGGGCCGTCCGGCGGATCGAGGGTAGGGTGGTCGCATGATTGGTCGGACATGCTCGCTCCTGGGCGCGGTATTCGGTTTGACACTGCTCGCGGGCTGCGTCTCTTACCAGGGCGGCCCCGGCTATGCCGGCCCGCCGCCGCTCACGCCAGGGTTCGCCGGCGCCCCGTCGAGCGGGCGCGCGGTGGCGATCCTGGCGCCGCTGACCGGCCCGAACGCGGAGCGCGGCGATGCGCTGGTGAAGGCGGCCCGGCTGGCGCTGGCCGCACGGGGCGCGCCGATGCTGGACGTGCGCGACACCGGCGGCACGCCGCAGGGGGCCGCCGCCGCCGCCGCCGCGGCACTGGGGGCTGGCGACGGCCTCATCATCGGGCCGCTGACGGCGGCGGAGACGGCGGCGGTGGTCGCTCCGGCGCAGGCCGCCGGGGTGGCCGTGCTGAGTTTCACCAACGACTCGGCGCAGGCGCGGCCGGGCGTGTGGACGCTGGGGCTGACGCCGGCGCAGCAGGTGCGGCGCATGGTCGGGGCCGTCGTGGCGCAGGGCAAGACGCGCTTCGCCGCCGTGCTGCCGCAGAGCGATTTCGGCACCGCCATGGGCAACGCGCTCACCCAGGCGGTGGCCGCCGCCGGAGCAGCCCCGCCCGACATCCACTTCCACGGCGACGGCAACGCCGCCATTGCCGCCGCCATGCGCGACGTGTCCGGCTACACCAGCCGGCGCGGCCCGCTGGACCAGCGCATCCGCGCGGCCAAGGCGGCGCACGACACCAGGCTGGTGGCCGACCTGTCGCGCCAGGGGGTGGGACCGGCGCCGTTCGACGCGCTGCTGCTGGCCGACACCGGCGACCGGCTGGCGTGGCTGTCGACGTTCCTGGCCTATTACGACATCGACCCGCCCAGCATCCGGCTGCTGGGGCCGGCGCTGTGGGCCGCCCCCGCCGCGCGATCCGGCGCCTCGGTCAACGGCGCCTACTACGCGGCCCCCGATCCGGCGGCGCGCAGCGGCTTCGACCAGTCGTACGCGGCCAAATACGGCACGCCGGCGCCGGGCTTGGCCGACCTCGCCTACGACGCCGCCGCGATCGCGCGGGTGCTGGCGCAGGGCGGCGGCTTCTCGGCCGGCTCGTTGACCCGCGCGGACGGCTTCGCCGGCGTGGACGGCGTGCTGGCGCTGCAACCCGACGGCGGCGTGCGGCGCGGCCTGGCGCTGTTCCAGGTGCAACGCGACGGCGCCGCCATGATCGAGCCGGCGCCCGAGACGCTCTCGGCGCCGGGCATCTAGTCCGGGCGCACCGCCATGCACGCCCGCCTCCTGGCCGTGGCGATGCTGGCGGTGTGCGGCGTGCCGCTGGCGGCGCTGCTGCTGATGGGCGCCACCGGGGCCGCGACCGGCGGGGCGGTGATGCTGGCGATGTCCGCCACCCTCGTTGCCGGGCTGGCTGTGGCGCTGGTCTGGGTCGGCGACATGGACAAGCTGGCCGACACGCTACGGCAGGCGGCGCTGGAGGACGGCGTCGGCCTGGCCCGCGCCGCCGCCGCGTCGAGACTGCCGGCCATGGCGCGCATGACCCGCAACATCGAGCGCCTGGCGCGCACGCTGGCCGACCGCGCGGCACAGGTGGAGCGGCTGTTGCGCGCCAACGAGGCGATCGTCGAGCGGCTGCCGGACCCGCTGCTGGTGCTGGGCGGCGACGGCGCCGTCAGGCGCGCCAACGCCGCCGCGCGCGCCGCGTTCGGCGCCGACATCGCGGCGGTGGCGCGCCATCCCGGCCTGCGCGCGGCGATCGAGGCGGCCTATGTCGCCGGCCAGCCGCAGACCACCGAACTGGTGCTGCCGGTGCCGGTGCGGCGCGACGTGCAGGCCACCGTGCTGGTGATGGACCCGCCGCTGGCCGATGGCGGCCATGCCATCGCGGTGCTGTCGGACCGCTCGCGGGAGCGCGCGGTGGAGCGGATGCGCGCCGATTTCGTGGCCAACGCCAGCCACGAGCTGCGCACGCCGCTGGCCAGCCTGATGGGCTTCATCGAGACCATCCGCGGGCCCGCCGCCGACGACCTGCCGGCGCAGCGGCGCTTCCTCGGCATCATGGCCGAGCAGGCGGAGCGGATGAACCGGCTGATCGACGACCTGCTCAGCCTGTCGCGGGTCGAGCTGACCGAGCATCAGGCGCCGAACGAGCAGGTCGACCTGGGCGCCGTGGCCGAGCGCATCGTCGCCGCGTTCGAGCCGCAGGTGCGCGCCCGCGCCATCCGCCTCGACCTCGACCTCGCGCTCCGGCTGCCGATGCTGGTGGCCGACGCCGACCAGTTGGAGCAGGTGTTGCAGAACCTGGTCGAGAACGCGGTGAAATACGGTCGCGAGGGCGGCACGGTGCGGATCGCCGTGGCCGTGGCGGCACCCGGCGGACGCTGGCCGCTGCGACCGGGGGTGGTGCTGTCGGTGAGCGACGATGGGCCGGGCATCCCGAAGGCGCATGTGCCGCGCCTGACCGAGCGGTTCTACCGCGTCGACAAGGGCCGCAGCCGCAATGCCGGCGGCACCGGGCTGGGGCTGGCCATCGTCAAGCACATCGTCAACCGCCATCGCGGCCAACTGGTGATCGAGAGCGAGGAGGGCCGTGGCAGCGTGTTCTCGATCTGGCTGCCGGAGCGAGGCATCGCGGA
>JAYTQW010000350.1:0-6921 GCA_043746535.1 Rhodospirillales bacterium | reverse complement strand
CGCAACTGGCCGCTGCCCGGCTGCATGAGCGGAACATCCTGGTCAGTTCGACGGCCTGGCGCCTGACCCGGCCGATGCGCAATGCGGCGAGGCTGCTGGGAGTTGCGCGCCAGCGCGCCATTGTCGCGGCGCCGGCGTCGCCTGCGTGGGCCGCCCCGGACGATCCCGCGCCGGAAATCGCGTCACCAGCCGTGGAGGTGCCGGCAGCCACGTTCCCGGCGGCTGAGGCGCATGAAGCCGAGGCGGGCGACAACGCGGCCGGTGTGTCCGCGACCGGGCCATTGTCTGAGACACCGGTCGCCGAGCCGGATGCGCCCGCCCGAGCAGTCGCCCAGGCGGATGTCGGCGCGGTAGAGCCGCCGCCACCCACGATCTGGCTGCACCCGCGCGCCACCGCCACCGGGCGCACGCCGCGCGTGCTGTTCGCCAGCGGCGAGCCGGGCACGCCGGGCGAGCAGTACCGCTGCGTCCGCTACGCCGATGCGGCGCGCGATGCGGGGTGGGTCGCCGCCACCAAATGGTCCGAGCTGATCACCGGCGAGGATCTGGTCGGCCTCGACCTGCTGGTGCTGTGGCGCACCCACATGACGCCGCAGGTCGAGCGGCTGATCGCGGCCATGCGCCATCACGGCGGCCGGGTGGCGCTCGACCTCGACGACGTGATGCACCGCCCCGAGCTGGCGCGCATCGGCATCATCGACGGCATCCGCACCGTCCACACCACCGAGGGCAGCACGCGCGGGCTGTTTCAGTCGGTGCGCCAGGTGCTTGACAGCGTGGACTTCGCCATCGCCACCACCGAGGAGCTGGCGGACGGGATGCGGATGTGGCGGCGGGCCGCCTACGTGCTGCCGAACGGCTTCGACGACGCCTCCCTGCGCGCCGCGCGCCTCGCGGTGCGCCGGCGCAGGGTGACGCAGGCCACGCCGGACCCGATCGTGCGGCTGGGCTACGCCAGCGGCTCGCGCACCCACCAGAAGGATTTCGCCGTCATCGTGGAGCCGCTGGCCGCCGTGCTGCGCGCCCGCCCGCAGGCACGACTGGTGCTGTTCCGCAGCGGCGCCGACGGCATCGGCCTGCTCATGCCCGACGAGTTCCCGGCCCTGGACGACGTGCTCGGCCAGATCGAGTGGCGCGAGATGGTGCCGCTGTGCGACCTGCCCGGCGAGCTGGCGCGGTTCGACGTCAACCTGGTGCCGCTCGAGATCGGCAACCCGTTTGTCGAGGCGAAAAGCGAGCTGAAGTATTTCGAGGCGGCGCTGGCCGGCGTGTGCAGCGTCGCCTCGCCGACCGGGCCCTATCGCCGCGCCATCGCCGACGGCGTGACCGGCCTGCTCGCGGGCGATGCCGACGCGTGGCGGGAGCGGCTGCTGCGGCTGATCGACGATCCGGCGTTGCGCGCGCGCATGGCCCGCGACGCCTACCACGACGTGCTGTGGCGGTTCGGCCCGGCGCGACGGGTCGACCTGCTGCGCTCGTTCCTGGCGCAGCACCGGCTGGAGGCGCAGGCCAGCCTGGCCGCCGAAGCCGCCCGCGCCTATGCCTACGAGCTGCACCGCCCGCCCGTGACGCTTGATCTGCCTGAACTGCGCGCCACCGAGACGCTGTTCCATCACGACCAGATGGGCCAGGCCGAGGTGACGGTCGTCATTCCGGTCTACAACTATGCCGACTACATCCTCGAAGCCCTCGAATCGGCGCGCATCCAGACCCTTGCCATCCTGGACCTCGTGGTGGTCGACGACTGCTCGACCGATCCCGCCACCACGGAGCTGGTGCTGGACTGGGCGCAGACCCATTGCGGGCGGTTCAACCGGCTGGTGGTGCTGCGCCACGTCGCCAATGCCGGCCTGGCGCACTCGCGCAACGCCGCCTTCGCCGCCGCCGAGACGCCATACGTGCTGCCGCTCGACGCCGACAACCGGTTGCGGCCGGAGGCGGCGGAGACGCTGCTGGCGGCCATCACGGCCAGCGGCGCCGCTTTCGCCTACCCGCGGCTGCAACGCTTCGAGGGCCAGGCCGACGTGTTCGGCGGCGACCGGTTCGAACCGCACATGCTGGTCGGCGGCAACTCGATCGATGCCATGGCGCTGATCGCGAAATGGGCCTGGGCCGCCGCCGGTGGCTATTTCGACCACCCCGACGCGTTCGGCTGGGAGGACTACCGGCTGTGGTGCCGGCTGATCGAACTCGGCTGCTTCGGCCACCCGGTCGCGGAAGTACTCGGCGAGTACCGCGTCCACGCCACCTCGATGCTCGACAGCAAGACCGAACAGGCGGCCAACAAGGCGCGGCTGGTCAGCCTTATGGAGGCGCGCCATCCCTGGCTGCGCATCATCAGTCGCGCCGCCCTGCTGCGCGAGATCGCGCCGACGCAGCCGTAGCGGTCCCGCCGGGCGGCTGGATCCGGGCGGCGTCGCGGCATGGCGCTCGGCCCACGGAATCAGTGCCGCTGCGGCACGGCGCCTTCGGACACCATCGGCATCGGCGACGCTGCTGAGGCCGTCGTCACCATCGAGACCGGCATCGCCGCTCCGGCATGTTTCGCCAGCGTCCGGCACGCGCGCGAGCAACCACGCCACAGCCTGGGATGCGGAGATCGACATCGCCCGGATTCTGGCCCGCGTGGGGGAGTTGGAGCGGCTGCTGCCACCATGAGGGCCGTGCCGGAAGATTGGCGCACCCGGAAGGACTCGAACCTCCAACCCCCAGATTCGTAGTCTGGTGCTCTATCCAATTGAGCTACGGGTGCAGCGAGGCGGGATGTAGACGAACCGACGCGGCAGGGCAAGGGCCGGGACCGCCCGCGCCGGGCGCGGTACCTATGCGGACAGCTTGTCCAACTCGCGCAGCACGGCGTCGCCCATCGTCCGCGTGCCCACCCTGGCGCAGCCGGGGGCCATGATGTCGGGCGTGCGAAGGCCGCTGGCGAGCACGTTGACGCAGGCGCGCTCGATCGTCGCCGCGTCCTCCTCCATCTCGAACGAGTAGCGCAGCAGCATCGCAAAGCTCAGCATCTGCGCCAGCGGGTTGGCCACGCCCTTGCCGGCGATGTCCGGCGCGCTGCCGTGGATCGGCTCGTACAGGGCGTGGCGGCGGCCGCTCGCGTCGGGCTTGCCGAGTGTCGCCGACGGCAACATGCCGAGGCTGCCGGTCAGCATGGAGGCGAGGTCGGACAGGATGTCGCCGAACAGGTTGCCGGTCACGATCACATCGAACTGGCGCGGTTGACGCACCAACTGCATGGCGCAGTTGTCGGCGTACATGTGCGACAGGGAGACGTCCGGGTACTCGGCGGCGCCCAGCGCGGCCACGGTCTGCCGCCACAGCAGGCCGCTTTCCATGACGTTGGCCTTCTCCACGCTGCACACCCGGCCTTGCCGGCGGCGGGCGAGGTCGAACGCCACGCGGGCCACGCGCTCGATCTCCGGCGTGGCATAGACCTCGGTGTTGACGCCGCGCTTGGTGCCGTCGGGCAGCGTCTCGATGCCGCGCGGCTCGCCGAAATAGATGCCGCCGGTGGCCTCGCGCACGATCATCAGGTCCAGCCCGCGCACCACGTCGGGCTTCAGCGTGCTGGCGTCCACCAGCGGGTCCAACACGATGGCCGGGCGCAAATTGGCAAACAGGCCAAGCTCGCGGCGCAATGTCAGGATCGCGATCTCGGGCCGCCTGTCGAAGCCGAGCGCGTCGTATTGCGGGCCGCCGACGGCGCCGAACAGCACCGCGTCGGCCTGCTTCGCCAAGGCCACCGTCTGCTCGGTGATCGGCACGCCGTGCTGGTCGAGCGCCGCGCCGCCCACCAGATCCTCGGCAAGGTCGAACGTGACGTGGCGGCGGCGGTCCATCCAGTCGATGACCCGGCGCGTCTCCTGCATCACCTCCGGGCCAATGCCGTCGCCGGGCAGCAGCAGCAGCTTCTTGTTGGCGGCCATGCGGCGCTCCTCGCTCAAAAAAGCCAGGCGAGGGCTGGCCCTCGACCCATTGGGGCCGCAGGCCCCAAACCCCGTTGCCCGGGACAAGCGGATTGCAAAATCTCACCTTTGCTGGGGTTCAAGGGGCAAAGCCCATTGCCTTGCTGCACGGGCATCCCGCTAGGCAACGATGGCTGGCAGCCACGGCTGCGCCGCCCGCCCGCGCGCCTCGAACGCATCGATGGCGGCGGCGTGCTGCAAGGTCTGGCCGATGTCGTCGAGACCTTCGAGCAACAGGTGGCGGCGGAAGGGGTCGGTGCTGAACGCCACCTCCTCACCGTTGGGGCGTACGATCACCTCACGGGTCAGGTCCACGGTGAGGCGCGCGTTGCCGCCCAGCGCCGCATCCTCCATCAGCATGTCGCAGGTGGCGCGCGGCAGGCGGATCGGCAGGATGCCATTCTTGAAGCTGTTGTTGTAGAAGATATCGGCGAAGTCGGGCGCGATCACGCAGCGTATGCCGAAATCCAGCAACGCCCAGGGGGCATGCTCGCGCGACGAGCCGCAGCCGAAGTTCTCGTGCGCGATCAGGATCTGCGCGTGACGGTACGGCTCGCGGTTGAGCACGAACTCCGGCCGCTCGGCCCCGTCCGCGTCGAAGCGCAGCGTGTCGAACAGATGCACGCCCAGCCCGGTGCGCTTGATGGTCTTCAGGAACCGCGCCGGAATGATCTTGTCGGTGTCGACATTGGCCAGCGGCAACGGTGCAGCTATTCCCGTGAGAGTGGTGAAGGCGTCCATCACGCCAGCCCCCGCACGTCGACCAGATGCCCGGCCACGGCGGCGGCGGCGGCCATCGCGGGGGAGAGCAGATGCGTGCGCCCGCCCGGCCCTTGGCGGCCCTCGAAGTTGCGGTTCGACGTGCTGGCGCAACGCTGGCCCGGCGTCAGCTTGTCCGGGTTCATGCCCAGGCACATCGAACAGCCCGCCTCCCGCCACTCGAACCCGGCATCGATCAGGATGCGGTCCAAGCCTTCCGCCTCGGCCTGCAACTTCACCAGGCCGGAGCCGGGCACCACCATCGCGCGCACGCCGCTGGCGACGTGGCGGCCCCGGGCCACGCCGGCGGCGGCGCGCATGTCCTCGATGCGGCCGTTGGTGCAACTGCCGATGAACACCACGTCGACCGGCAGGTCTGCCAGGCGCTGGCCCGGCACCAGCCCCATGTAGTCGAGCATCCGCAGCACCTGCGCCCGCGCCGCCTCGTCGATCACCGAGGCGGGATCAGGCACGTTCGCGGTGATCGGCAGCACCGCCTCCGGGCTGGTGCCCCAGCTCACCATCGGCACGATGCCGGCGGCATCCAGGGTCACGACGCGGTCGTACTGCGCGCCAGGGTCGCTCGGCAGCGTGCGCCAGTAGGCGATCGCCTGCTCCAGCGCCTCGCCCTTCGGCGCCAGCGGGCGGGTGCGGACGTAGTCGAACGTGGTCTCGTCGGGCGCGATCATGCCGGCGCGGGCACCGGCCTCGATGGTCATGTTGCACACCGTCATCCGCCCGGCCATGTCCAGTGCCCGGATCGCCTCGCCGGCATACTCGATGACGTGGCCGTTGCCGCCGGCGGTGCCGATCTGGCCGATGATGGCCAGCACGATGTCCTTGGCGGAGCAGCCGAATGGCAACACGCCGTCCACCGTCACCAGCATGTTCTTCGCCGGCTTCTGCAACAGCGTCTGCGTCGCCAGCACATGCTCCACCTCGCTGGTGCCGATGCCGAACGCCAGCGCCCCGAGCGCCCCATGCGTCGAGGTGTGGCTGTCGCCGCAGACGATGGTGGCGCCGGGCAAGGAGATGCCCTGCTCCGGGCCCACGATATGCACGATGCCCTGGCGCGCGTCGCGGACCGGGAAATACGGCACGCCGAACGCCGCGACGTTGGCCTCCAGCGTGTCCACCTGCAACCGGCTCTCCGGCTCGGCGATGCCTTGGCTGCGGTCGCTGGTCGGCACGTTGTGGTCGGCCACCGCGATGGTGGCGTCGGGCCGGCGCACCCGGCGTCCGGCCAGCCGCAACCCCTCGAACGCCTGCGGGCTGGTCACCTCATGCACGAGGTGGCGGTCGATGTAGAGCACGCAGGTGCCGTCCTCGAGACGGTCGACCACGTGGGCGTCCCACACCTTGTCGAACAGCGTGCGTGGCGTGCTCCGCATCCGGGCTACTCCGCGGTCGGCGCCGGCTCGGCGGCGGCCGGGACTGCCGTTGCGGCGGCGATGGCGGCGGCGCTGGGAACGTCGCGGGCGCGCTCGGCGATGCGCGCCGACTTGCCGCTGCGGCCACGCAGGTAATACAGCTTGGCGCGGCGCACGTCGCCACGGCGCACCACCGCGATCTCGGCGATGGTCGGCGCATACAGCGCGAACACGCGCTCCACGCCCTCGCCATAGCTGATCTTGCGCACGGTGAAGTTGCTGTTCAGGCCCTTGTTGGAGCGGGCGATGCACACGCCCTCGAAGTTCTGCACGCGGGTGCGCTCGCCCTCCACCACCTTTACCGCCACGCGCAGCGTGTCGCCGGCGCGGAACTCGGGCACGCCGCGCAACGCGGTCAGGCGGGCGATCTGCTCCGCCTCGTAGGTCTGGATAATGTTCATGGCTGGGTCCTTTGCGGAGTCGGTCTAAGGCATCGGCGCGGCGTGCGCCACCGGGTAGGATTGCAGGTGAGCGGCCCACAGGTCGGGGCGGCGCTCGCGGGTGATGGCGGCGGCCTGTTCGGCGCGCCAGGCGGCGACGGCGGCGTGGTGGCCGGACAGCAGCGTGTCGGGCACCCGCCGCCCCTGCCACTCGGCCGGACGGGTGTAGTGCGGGTACTCCAGCAGGCCGGCGGCGAAGCTCTCGTCGTCGGCGCTTGCGGCCGCGCCCATGACGCCCGGCAGCAGCCGCACGCAGGCGTCCAGCAGCACCAGCGCCGCCGGCTCGCCGCCCGACAGCACGTAGTCGCCGACGCTGAC
>JAYTQW010000349.1:0-5410 GCA_043746535.1 Rhodospirillales bacterium | reverse complement strand
GAGCCAGCAATGCCTCAACCGACCCTCAACGACCTGACCGCCTTCCTCGCCATCGCGGCGCATCGCAGTTTCCGCAAGGCGGCCGATGAGCTGGGGCTGTCGCCGTCCACGCTGAGCCACACGATGCGCGTGCTGGAGGCGAACATGGGCGTGCGGCTGCTGCACCGGACCACCCGCAGCGTGTCGCCGACCGAGGCTGGCGCGAGCCTGGCGGCACGGCTGCGCCCGGTGCTGCGCGACCTCGGTCGGGCCCTGGAGCAGGTGGAGGCGTTCCGTGGCCGTCCGAGCGGCACCCTGCGGATCAATGCCAGCGAGATTGCCGCGCGACGGCTGTTGCAGTCGGTGGTGCCGCTGTTCCTGGCGAGATACCCGGAGATGTCGCTCGATCTGGTGGCCGAGGGCCGGCTGGTCGACATCGTGGCCGACGGCTTCGACGCCGGCATCCGGTTGGGTGAGGCGTTGCCGCAGGACATGATCGCCGTGCGCTTCGGGGAACAGGTCCGCTTCGTCGCCGTCGCCTCGCCAGCCTATCTTGCCGGCCGCGAGCCGTTGCGCACGCCCGACGACCTCGCCCGTCACGCCTGCATCCGCATCCGCCTGCCGAGCGGCAAGCCGTACCGCTGGGAGTTCGCGAGGCGCGGCCAGGAGCTGTCGGTCCAGGTGCCCGGCCCGCTGGTGCTCGACCATCCCGGGCTGATGACCGAGGCGGCGGTGGCGGGCCTCGGCATCGCTTATGTGTCGGACCACCTCGCCCGCCCCTATGTCGCGCGCGGCGAACTCGTCACCGTATTGGACGACTGGTGCCCGCCGATCCCCGGCCTGTTCCTGTACTATCCCAGCCACCGGCATGTGCCGCCAGGACTGCGCGCGTTCATCGACATGCTGGGCGAGGTGCGTTGAACATCCAGTCAGGCCCACTCGACTTGCGCCCCGAAATCGGCCATGCCGGTGTCCTGCCAGGCGGCGTCCATAGTCAGGAGATGACAGATGAAAACTCGCATGTTCGGGCGCACCGGCCGTTCCGTGAGCGAGATCGGTTTCGGCGCATGGGCCATCGGCGCGAGCTGGGGCAGGATCGACGACGACGCCTCCAAGCAGGCGCTGCATGCGGCACTCGACTCCGGCGTGACCTTCCTGGACACCGCCGACGTGTACGGCGACGGGCATTCGGAGCGGCTGATCGCGGCTGTCCTGAAGGAGCGCGGGGGCGAGCGACCGTACGTGGCGACCAAGGCCGGACGCCGCCTGCCGGCACAGGCCTTGGCCGGCTACAGCAAGGCCAACCTCACCGAATGGATCGAGCGCAGCCTGCGCAACCTTGAGGTCGATACGCTCGACCTCGTGCAACTGCACTGCCCGCCGACCGAGCTGTACTACCATCCCGAAGTGTTTGGCGCACTGGATGACTTGAAGCGGGACGGCAAGATCCGCGACTATGGCGTGAGCGTCGAGCGGGTCGAGGAGGCCCTGAAGGCGATCACCTATCCCGGCGTGGCCAGTGTGCAGATCATCTTCAACATCTTCCGCCAGCGCCCGGCCGAGTTGTTCTTCGAGCAGGCCAGCAAGCATCGGGTCGCGGTGATCGCCCGGGTGCCGCTGGCGAGCGGCCTGCTCTCCGGCAAGTTCCGCCCCGATACCACGTTCGAGCAGGACGACCACCGCCAGTTCAACCGGCAGGGCGAGGCGTTCGACGTTGGCGAGACGTTCTCCGGCGTGCCTTACGAGGTGGGGCTTGCGGCCGTCGAGCGGGTGCGGCCGTTGGTCGGCGGCGGCACCACCATGGCGCGCTTGGCACTGCGCTGGATCCTGATGTTCGACGCGGTGACGACTGCCATCCCCGGTGCCCGCAACCCGGAGCAG
Source organism: Rhodospirillales bacterium (assembly GCA_043746535.1). Taxonomy (GTDB): domain Bacteria; phylum Pseudomonadota; class Alphaproteobacteria; order Acetobacterales; family Acetobacteraceae; genus CAVRQM01. Next base: position 3,550 of record JAYTQW010000349.1, on the reverse strand, counting down.
GCGCAATCGAACGCGGCGGCGTCGGCCCTGCCGCCGTTGCCGGACGCGGCGATGGCCGAGCTTCGCGCGATCTACGACCAGGATATCCGCCCGCATGTGCATGCGCGCTGGTAGCGCGCCGCGTGGTGGCTTGGCGTAGGCAACTGCCGCCACCGGCAGGACTTAGGCTGGCATGGAAACCTCGGCCCTGTCGTTCATCGGAGCCGCCCTTGCGACGCTGGAACGCGCAGTGCGTGACCATGGCGGCGAACTTCGCCACGTCCAGCTTGCAACGGTGTCGCCGGACGGGCGTCCGCGCCTGCGGACACTCGTGCTGCGCGGCTTCGCAAGCGCTCCGGCCTGCCTCGAAGTGCATAGCGACGCGCGTGCCGGCAAGGTGCGCGACATCGACCGTGCCAGCCAGGTGTCGCTGCTCGCATGGTCGCCGGCCGAGCGCCTGCAACTCCGCTTCGAGGGTGCCGCCCGCCTGCACCGTGGCGACGATGTCGCCCGCGCCCGCTGGGATGGACTGTCGCCCAATGCCCGCAACGCCTACGGGCTGCGCGCCACGCCAGGCAGTGAGATCGCGGACCCGGCGGACCAGCCGCATCTGCCGCCCCACGAACAGTTCCAGCAGTTCACCGTCATTCTGATTTCCCCGGCCAGCGTCGATGTGCTCCGGCTGGAGCCGGAGGGCGGCCAGACCCGCGCCTGTGGCCGCTTCACGGCGTCGGGCATGACCGGAGCCTGGATAGGCGCATAGGCGGGCGCCGCCATACGCCAACCCGGTCGTTGCCACGCCGCCATCGGCATTCCCATAGGATGAGTGAGTATCTCTGCGCCAGGCACACCTACCGGCGCAGGATTCAAGCGGCTACCGTTGATGGACGGCGCACTGGGTTGAAGCCAGACAGCAGTTTCCGCCAGGGGATACCTCCCTGCAACGATGATGGCGCCGGCTTGGCGACGTGATCGTTGCCATAAGCGTATATTTCCGGTTACTGTCCGTTCGTGGCGGAAAATTGGCCGATTGTCCGGGAAATACCGGCAAAGTGCCAAAAGGGAGTGCGAAAGTGAGTTAGCCCGGCATGTATGTGGGCGGCGAGGTTCGCTGAAGTTCGCCCGTACCGAATGGACGCCGGGTTGGCGCCTCCGGCACGCGAGCCGATCGCCGACGAGTTCGGTGTCCGCAACCGCACATCCGGCACAAAATTGGGCTTCGATGCTCCGGCTATCGCTCGATGTCATTGATGACGAGACATTTGCCTTACCGCCGATGTCCGTCAAAGCAAAGAAGGGCTTCTGATGACCTATGTAAACGATATGCAAAGTCTGCGCACAATGGAAACGGCTTTGCCGGTGGGCAATGCCTTGCGCAGGGTGTTGAAGGAGGTGCGGGCCATCAGCGCACATGTTCTTGTTCATGAGCTTCAACCAACAAGCGGCACCGCCATATCACGGTATGTGCCGGCAAGTCCCCATAAGCGGCAAGGCTGGCAGTTGAAGTATCAAGAGGGAAATCTCGGCAATCTTGTACATGAGCTGACCCATGCAGTCACCCATCAGCAATACGAAACCGATGGGATCACCTATGCAAGCAACAAAATCGTCGCGCCGAGAACCTACACGAAAGGTTTCCCCTGCGGCGTCGCCGGAAGCTTGGCCTACTGCGACAATGAAGAACTTCGACAGGGACAATTTCGCGACCAAGCCGCCGAAAGCTGGATGGAGGGCAACACCAACCGCCTGTACCGATGGGCCAAAACGTTCGGGCTGGATCAGGCGCAATTGGCTCGTTGCGCCGAGCGCAGGGTGTACGGGGTCGCGAATATCCAGCGAGAATACGACACACTCATCAACCAGATGCTGGTGTGGCTTTATGAGTGGGGATTTTATCCTTTGCCAATGCTACCCAACCCGCCAGCTCCAGGTTTTGCCCGATATCTTGAGGCTGCCGTTGTCGAAGCGTACGACCGACGACAGAACCAGCTTGCCATCAACGGTGGACCGCTCGCCGTGCCGGAGCCAGCGCCGGTGACTATCCAGATCACCAGCAAGAAATGGGCGGACGACACCGCCATGTTTGCTAAAAGCCGCAGCACAGAACTCAAGGAAGTGGACACCGCATTAAGGGAGTATCATGCGGCGACAGGAGCGGCAAACAAGTTTACGAAGGCGGAAAAACTGAAAACGAGCTTCGATAAATGGAAGAGGCTCCACCCCAATACCCAACGGAACAAGGGGAACATCGTGGATACGCTGGGTGCGCAGATTGCGGGAGCGCATCCGTTCTGAAGAACGCGCCGGTTGGGCGCAGTCGGGCGAGCAAGTCACACCGGGGTAACGCTGGGCCAGGTCAGGCAACGCGGCAGCGGATGACGCCGATCCACGCGGCACATTTGCTGGCCCAGGATCGTGCCGTGAACCACAAAGCGAGGCTTGCGGGTGGCTGGGCGCCTGGTTTGGCGGTCACGCCCGCACCGCCTTCGCCGCGTAGCACCCCGGCCCTGCGAAGTGGATGTCCACGAACGCCACGCCGGGCGCCTCGGCGAACATGGCGTCCAACGTGGCGCCGAGAGCGGCACCCTGGATCAGTTCCGCTTGCAGCAGCATGGCGTTTGTGTCGAAGCCGCGCAGCGAGAGCTGGCGGGTGCGGAACATCGCCGGCACCTCGGCGGGCCGGGGATGCGCCTGGGCCACGTTGCGCCGGACGAACACCGCGTGGGCGGCCCGGTATGGCGAGGCGAGCGGCTGGTGGACGTGGTTGACCAGCAGCAACTCCTCGCCCACCTCCGAATCCGCCAGGCTGACCCGGCACGGAAACCCAGGGCTGCTATCGGCCACCACGCGCACCGCCAGATGCCCGGCCAGGGCGGCGTCGGGCAGGTCGAACAATGCGGCAAAGCGGCCGGGGTCGAGCGCCTGGATACGGAATGTCATTGCGGTCTCCTTTACCGCCACGACTAGGTCCCGTGCCGCCTGACCCGCCATCCGCTTCGTGCCATCGCTACTTGGCGCCGTCATGCGGGATCAGTTGCGACATGTCGGTGCCGTTCACGGTGATCTTCTGGTCGGCGTAGGCCACTTTCCACGTCACGGCGTCGCCGTCCTGCTGGCCGATCCCTTTCAGGAAGATCAGCACCGGCACCGCCTGTTTCAGCATCGGGTCCGAACCGGCCCGCTTCAGCAGCGCATCGAATCCGGCCAGCCTGATGTCGGCGCCGCCGGCCATATCCCCCGGCGAGCTGATCGTCAGGGCGCCAGTAGCGGTCAGCGAGGACTTGTCCACATCGAGCGCGAACTCGTCGATGCCGACGGTGATCGGCCCATGCGCCAGCAGCGCCATGCCCTCGGCGGCGAACTCCGCCTGTTTGGGATCGTCGCTGTCGATCGCCTTGTTCACCATGGCGAACAGGTCGTCCATCGGGATGCCGGACAGGTGCGGCGCGAACACGACATGCCGGGGCAGGAAGTCACGCATCGGACCCGGCGGGATCTGCGGGCTGTCGATGCCGTCGAGGGCCATCCGCATCTTGAAATCGGCCTTGCCGGCAGGGGCCGACCAACCCTG
>JAYTQW010000348.1:0-9504 GCA_043746535.1 Rhodospirillales bacterium | reverse complement strand
GAGTCGCTGCGCGCGGCGGCGGTGGAATGGTCGATGACGCGCGGCGGCCGCTCCGGACGGGTGGCGTGGCAGTTCATCCAGGATTTTGCCGGCAGGTTGACGGGGGACGAAGCGATACCGAGTTAGGGCAATGCTGCATGGCAGCAAAGCAGGCGTCGGCAGCCGGGGATCGTTTCATCCTGCGGCTGACGGCCCAATTAATAAATGCGATTTATCTCGCGTCCGACGCAGGCCGCTTAGAACAGGATTTGCTCCATGATGAAAACGAAGCTTTTGGCGTCGGCTTTCGCACTCTCCGTCGCCATCGGCGCCGTGGCTGGCGCGGCCTATGCCGCCGATCCGGTGTTGCAGCGGGTTCCAGGCGTGGTTCGGGCGGTGAACGGCGACGCGCTCGATGTGACCACCAGCACTGGCGTGGTCCACACCACCATGACGGCGGCCACCACGGTCGCCGTCGTCACCCATGCCCGCCCGCGCGACCTGAAGCCGGGCGTGTTCATCGGCTCGACCGCCGCGCGGCAGCCGGACGGCAGCTTCAAGGCGATGGAAGTGCATGTGTTCCCGGAGTCGATGCGCGGCGCCGGCCAGGGCAACTATCCGTGGGAAGGCCCGCGGGTCACCATGACCAACGGCGCGGTGGCGGTGCTGAAAGGCACCAAGGGCCGCGTGATGACGGTCGACTACGGCACCGGCACCAAGGACATCTTCGTCCCGACCAACGTGCCGATCGTCAACATCGGCCCGGCCCGGCGCAGCCAGGTGGTCAAGGGCGCGCAGGTGCTGGTGGTCGGCACACCGGTCGGCAGCGGGCCGTTGCCCGCCAACTACGTCATCCTCGGCAGCCCCGGCGTGAAGCCGCCGATGTGACGACGCCAGCTTAGCGGGCGATCGTTTCCAGCCCGCCCATGTAGGGCCGCAGCGCGGACGGCACGGTGATCGAGCCGTCCGCGTTCTGGTAGTTCTCCAACACCGCGATCAGTGCCCGCCCGACCGCGACGCCGGAGCCGTTCAGGGTGTGGACGAACGGCAGGCTCTTGCTGTCGCCCTTGCCTTCCTTTGGGCGGAACCGGGCGCTCATGCGCCGCGCCTGGAAGTCGCGCATGTTCGAGCAGGAGCTTATCTCGCGATAGGCGTTCTGGCCTGGCAGCCAGACTTCCAGGTCGAACGTCTTGCTGGAGCCAAAGCCGGTGTCGCCGGCGCACAGCAGCATCCGCCGGTACGGCAGTTCCAGCGCCTCCAGCACCGCCTCCGCGCACCTGGTCATGCGCTCATGCTCGTCGGTGCTGGCGTCGGGGTGGCAGATGCTGACCATCTCCACCTTCTTGAACTGATGCTGCCGCAGCATCCCGCGCGTGTCGCGTCCGGCTGACCCGGCCTCGCTGCGGAAGCAGTCGCTGAGCGCGGCCATACGGATCGGCAACCGCGACTCAGGCAGGATATCGCCAGCGACGGTGTTGGTCAGCGGCACTTCGGCGGTGGGAATTAGCCAGCGTCCGGAATACTCCTCCCACGGCATCGCGCCGTCATCGATATGGAACAGGTCTTCCTCAAATTTCGGCAGACTGCTGGTGCCATAGACGGCGGCGCTGTTGACCATCAACGGCACCGCTGTCTCGGTGTAGCCGTGCCGTTCGGTGTGCAGGTCGATCATGAACGCGCCCAGCGCCCGCTCCAGGCGGGCAAGCTGGCCGCGTAGAATGGTGAACCGGCTGCCGGCGATCTTTCCGGCGGTGGCGAAGTCCATCATGCCGAGGGCTTCGCCAAGGTCGAAATGTTCCTTCGGCGAGAAGTCGAAGCTGCGCGGCTCGCCGACTGTTTTCAGCGTTATATTCGCGGTCTCGTCGGAACCGTCCGGAACGTCATCGGCCAGCAGGTTCGGCAACGTGGGCAGCAACTTGGAAAGTTTCGCATCGCATTCCACAACGTAAAGCCGAGCTGCCGTTATTTCTTTCGACAGGGTTTCCGATGTTGCTTCCAGCGCAGATGAATCCTCCGATGCACGCTTCAACTCGCCGATGCGACGCGACAAACTGTTCTTCTCAGCCTGAAGTTTCTCAGCCGTCGTTATCCGCTCGCGCTTTTCCGTGTCGATCTCAAGCAAAGCATTCGACTGTGGCGGAAATCCCCGGCGCGCCATCACCGCATCGAACGCCGCCGGATCGGCCCTTATCGTCCGTATGTCGTGCATCAGTCGTCCACCGGCTTCGGCTCGACAATCCGCGCGGCGATGATCGAGGCCTCGTAGAGCAGGATCAGCGGGATGGCCAAGCCGGTCTGGGTGATGACATCCGGCGGCGCCAGGATCGCGGCGATCACGAACATGCCGACATAGGCGTAGCGGCGGGCCTTCTTCAGGCCCTTCGAGCTGACGATGCCGACCTTGGCCAGCAGGCTCAGGCACACCGGCAACTCGAACGCCACGCCGAACGCGAAGATCAGCTTCATCACCAGGTCGAGGTACTCGCCAACCTTCGGCAGCACCCGGATCGGCAGCCCGCCGCCGCCGTTGGGGGTGGCGAAGCTGACGAAGAAGGCGAACGCGACCGGGAACACGAAGTAGTACGCCAGCGCCGCGCCCATGATGAACAGGACCGGCGTCGCCGCCAGGAACGGCAGGAACGCTCGCTTCTCGCTGCGGTACAAGCCAGGGGCCACGAACAGCCAAACCTGGCTGGCGATCACCGGGAACGCGGCGCTGCCGGCGGCGAAGAAGGACACCCGCAGGTTGGTGAAGAAGCCCTCGGTAAGGTTGGTGAAGATCATCTCGCGCGAGCCGCCATGCCGCTCCAGCACGTCGGCCAGCGGCTTGGCGAGGAACGAGTAGATCGGGCCGGAGAAGCGGTAGGCGATGAAGAACAGGATCAGGAACGCGGCGGCCGACCACAGCAGCCGGCGGCGCAACTCGACCAGATGTTCGAGCAGCGGCATCGGCTTGTCGTCGATGACGTCTTCAGCGGGAGTTCTGGCCAATGCGGGGTCTTTGCGTGTTCAGCTATGCGCGGCGTCGTCGCCAGGCTTGGCGGCAGGCTGGGCAGCGGGCTTGGCGGCGGGCTTGGCCTGCCCGGGCGGCACGAAGGCCGGCGCGAACGACATCGCGGGCGGCGGCGGTGCCGCCTCGGCGGGCGGGATGAACGCCGGCGCCGGGGCGCGCGGCGTGGCCGGCGGCGGCGCGATCGGCTCCATCGTGACGCTGCCGGCCGGGCTTGCGACAGGTACGGTCAGGTCGGGCACGGTCACGCCGGGCGCGGTCACGTCGGGCAAGGTCGCATCGAGCGCGGGGCCGGCCGCCGGCTTGGCGTTATACGTGCTGGTGTTGCGGAACGGGTCGTCGCGCAGCGTGGCGCGCAGCGTGCCGTCGGTGTCGACCGCCTTCTCCACTTCGCCGCGCAGGTCGAAGTTGCGCAACTGGCTGATCTGCTGGCGCACGTCGGCCAGTTCGGTGTCCTTCACCAGCTCATCGACATGCGACTGGAACTCGCCGGCCATGCGGCGTGCCTTCTTGATGAAGTCGGCGATGCCCTTGATCGCCTTCGGCATGTCTTTCGGGCCGATGGCGATCAATGCCACCACGGCGATCAGGGCGATCTCGGTCCAGGCGAAGTCGAACATGCGCGCGCGGTCTCCTGGCCCGGTTGGTAGCAGGAACGCGGCTAAGTGGAAACCGGACGCGCGGCTGGCGCCGGCCGCGTGCCCGCCTCGTTCATCAGGTCTTCGCGACGCGGCAGTTGGCGGATGTCGCGCAACCCGAACTGGGCCAGGAACGCCGGCGTGGTGCCCCACAGCGTCGGGCGGCCCGGCACCTCCCGCCGTCCACCCGGCGCCACCAGCCCGGCTTCCAGCAGTGCGTCCAGCGTGGCCTGCGACAGGCTGGCGCCACGCAGGTCCTCGATCTCCGGCCGCGTCACCGGCTGGTGGTAGGCGATGATGGCCAGCACCTCCATTGCCACGCGCGGCAGCCGGCGCGGCACCTGCACCACGCGGCGCAGCAACGGCGCCAGGTCGGGCGCGGTGCGGAACTGCCAGCCGCCGCCGACCTCGACCAGTGTCACGCCGCGCCCGGCGTACCGCTCCGCCAGGGCGGCCAGCACGGCCCCGGCATCCGCCTCGTCCGGCAGCACCTGGGCCAGCGCCCGCGCCGTCACCGGGGTCGCCGATGCGAACAGCATGGCCTCGGCCACGCGCAGGCTCTGCTCCATGTCAGCGTTCCGCCTGCCGCAACAGGATGGGGCCGAACGGCCGCTCCTGCCGCAGGTACAGCGCGCCGCCGCGCGCCAGCTCCAGGCCTGCGATCAGCGTGCTGGCCATGGCCGCGCGGCGCTGTCGCGGCTCCGTCAGGTCATGCGGCAGGTCATGCGGCAGGAACGCCTCCAGCAGCGACCACAGCCCGTCGCGCGGGCCGGCGCCGAGCAGCCGGGTCAGCCGCTCCAACGCCTCCCGCACGGTCCAGAACGTCACCGCCGCCGGGCTGTAGCGGCACCCGGCGGCGACACGGCGGCCGGCGGCGAGATAGGCGCGCACCAGGCTGCCCTGGTCCAGCAGCAGGCGGGAGCGGTCGGCCTCGGTGAAATCCTCAGGCGTGCCGCGCGCGAACACGTCGTGCCCCAGCGCCGGACGCGCGCCGAGCCATGCCGAGGCCAGCCGCATCGCCTGCAACGCCGCCAGCTTCGCGGCCAGCCCATCGGCGGCCAGCGCCCCCTCCTCCGCCTCCATCGTATCGGGCGGCAGCAGCAGCCGCGATTTCAGCCAGGTCAGCCAGGCGGCCATCACCAGCCAGTCCGCCGCCAGTTCCAGCCGCACCCGGCGCGCGCCCTCGATCACCGCGAGGTACTGGTCCACCAGCGAGACGATGGAGATGCGCGCGAGGTCGAGCTTCTGTGCCCGCGCGAGGTCGAGCAGCAGGTCGAGCGGCCCCTCGAACCCGTCCAGCGCCACGGTGCAGATATCCGCGTCAGGCACCCGTGGCGCCCACGCCCGCAGCGCCCGCCGAATGGAACGCCAGCCGCATGATGAGCTGGTACATCGGCTCGGCCACCGCCGCCAGCAGCCAGCGCACCGGGTCCAACGGGTGGCCCAGCGCGCGGCTTGCCTCCGGCACCACGACGATCAGCAGCAGCACGATCAGCAGCCCAACCCGCTCCAGCCTCGCCCAGCGCACCGCCAGCGGCTCCGGCAGCAGGCCGACGACGATCCGCCCGCCATCCAGCGGCGGCACCGGCAGCAGGTTGAACAGGCCGAGGAACAGGTTGGCGAAGATGAAGTAGGTCAGGAAGTCGTCGAGCACGGCGGCGGGCGTGGCGCCCAGCAGCGGTTCGAGGTGCAACGCCAGCGCGCCGAGCCAGGCCAGGAAGAAGTTCATCGCCGGCCCGGCGGCGGCGACGATCATCATGCCCTGGCGCGGCCTGCGGAACCGCCAGGCGGCGACCGGCACCGGCTTGGCCCAGCCGAACATGAAGATCACCCGCCCGACCGTCAGCAACTGGCTGATGATCAGGAAGCCGGGCAGGATGATGGTGCCCATGCGGTCGATGTGGCGCAGCGGGTTCAGCGACAACCGTCCGGCGGCGCGCGCGGTGTCGTCGCCCATCGCCAGCGCCGCGTAGCCATGCGCCGCCTCGTGCAGGGTGATGGCCAGGATGACGGCGACGACCGCCGGGATCAGCGACAGGATGAGGCTCGTCATGCGAGCAGCAAGGCGCGTTCAGTCTCCATGGCCGCAGGGTCTAGCGCCAAATGCCGCGCCGCCGCCAGGGCACGCGCCGCGGCGATGCGGTGGACGGCGATCGCGCTCAGCGCCGGGCACGCCGCCAGCACCGCGCGCGTGCCCCGGGCGTCGCCGGGACAGTACAGCGCCACGTCGCAGCCGGCGGCCAGGGCGGCCGCCGCGCGCGCATCGGGCGCACCGGTCAGCGCGCCCATGGCGAGGTCGTCCGACACCAGCACGCCCGCGAAGGCGATCCGGCCCCGGATCACGTCGGCGATGATCGCCGCCGACAGCGTGGCCGGGTTGGCGGGGTCCTGTTGCCGGTAGCGCATATGCGCGGTCATCAGCCAGGGCACGCCGGCGTTGCGCTGGAACGGCAGCAGGTCGGCGGCATCGACCGACTCCGCCTCCGGCAGGCCGAGATGGCTGTCGACCATGCCCCTGCCATGCCCGGGCGCGTGCTTGGCCACGGGCTGCACCCCCGCCGCCAGCATTCCGTCGATCATCGCGCCGCCGAGCGCCGCGACCGCCTCCGCATCGGTGCCGAAGGCGCGGTCGCCGACCACCTCGCTGGCGCCCGGGGCGCGCACATCCAGCACCGGCGCGCACACCACGTCGAACCCGGCGGCGGCGCATTGACTGCCGATCAGCGCCCCTTGCAGCCACGCCGCGCGCAGGCCGGCGGCCCGGTCGCGGTCATGCAACGCGCCGATCGCCCCCGCCGCCGGATGCGCCGTCCAGCCAGGGGGACGCAGGCGGGCCACGCGGCCACCCTCCTGATCGACCAGGATCGCCGCCTGCGCGGGCAGGATACGGCGGAGGTCGGTGGTCAGCGCCAGCACCTGCGCCGGATCGGCGACGTTGCGGCCGAACAGGATCACGCCCGCCGGCGGCATCGCCTCCAGCAACGCCGTCTCGTCCGCCGTCAGGCGCGGGCCGGAGACGCCGACGATGGCCGCGCGTGGGCCGGGCTCAGAAAGCGGCAATCGAGCAGCCCGAACCCTTCGTGCGCACCTGCTCGCAGAACGCGGTCGCCTGCGCCAGATTGGCAAAGCCGCCGGTGCGAAGCCGGAAATAGGTCTTGCCGGCACGGTCGAACCGCAGCACGGCTGGCTGGCGGTTGCCGAGCAGGTCGGGCATCCGATGTTGCAGCCGCGCCCACTCGGCCATCGCCGCCTCCTGCGTGCCGAGTGCCGCCAGTTGTACCTGCCCAGCCCCGGCCCCGGCCGGCATGGCCGCGGCGCTCATCGGCTTGGCCGCGACATGCGCCGCCGTCGCCGGCTTCTGTTCCGGCATGGCCGAAACCACGACGGGCGGCGGTGGCGCCGGAGGCGCGCTGGACAACGAGACCGGCTGCGCCACCGGCGGTACCTGGCCCTGCGGTACCTGGCCCTCCGGCGCGGCGATGGCGGCGGTCACTGGCGGCAGCGGGGCGGCGGCGGCGGCCAGCTTGGCGGCCATCTCGCGGTCGGCCTGCTGGCGCAGGGTCTGCGGCGCTGGCACCTCCGGCGGGGCGGCCATGGAGTCCTTTTCGGCGCTGACGCCCGACAGGATGGCGTCGTTCTGGCCGTTGACCTGCATCCCGCCCGGCTGGTCGGGCTTGGTGCGCAACGGCCGGCTGTCCGCCTCGACCACCGGCACGCCGCCGCCGTGATGCCCGGTCAGGCTCCAGGCGCCGACCAGCAGCAACAGCGCGCCGCCGATCCCGCCGGCGATGATGGCGAGCCGCCTGGTGCCCATGTCGAGCATCGGCTGCGAGCGCGATCCTCGAAAGTTGGCCATTCCGGCCGGTATCATGCGGGGCATGGGAATGTCGAGTTCGTCACGCATCGGAGTCTCCTCGGCAAGCCGACCCGGCAAGCAGCCCGGACCGGCGCAACTGTCTCAGCGCATCTCTTCGGCCGGCTCCACGCCCAGGATACCCAGGCCGGACCGGATAACCATGGCCGTCGCCGCCACCAGGGCGACGCGCGGCCACGTCTCGGCGGGACTGTCCGCCTGTAGGAAGCGCAGTGCAGCATCGTCCCGTCCGCGATGCCACAGCATATGAAAGTCGCCCGCTAAATCATAGAGGAAAAACGCGATTCGGTGCGGCTCGCGTGCCTGCGCGGCCGCTTCCAGGGTGCGCGGCCAGGCCGCCAGCCGGCGCAGCAACGCCAGTTCGGCCGGGTCCGTCAGCCCGCTCACGCCGACCTGCGCCAACGCCTCCGGCGCGGTGTCCTGGCCCGCGAACATCTCGGCGGCGGCGCGCAGCACGCTGCGGGCGCGGGCGTGGGCATACTGCACGTAGAACACCGGGTTCTCGCGCGTCTGCGCCACCGCGCGGGCGATGTCGAACTCCATCTGCGCGTCGGCCTTGCGCGTCAGCATGGTGAAGCGCACCGCGTCGCGCCCGGCCTCCTCGATCAGGTCGCGCAGGGTGATGTAGGTGCCGGCGCGCTTGCTCATCCGCACCGGCTCGCCGTCCTTCAGCACATGCACGATCTGGCACAGCACGATGTCGAGCCGGCCGCCGAGTGCGCGGGTCGCCGCCGTCATGCGCGACACGTAGCCGCCATGGTCGGCGCCCCAAACGTCGATCATCACCTGCGCCCCGCGCGCCATCTTGTCGGCGTGGTAGGCGATGTCGTTGGCGAAATACGTGTTGCTGCCATCGGATTTGCGCAGCGGCCGGTCCACGTCGTCGCCGAACCGGGTCGCGCGGAACAGCGTCTGCTCGCGCGCCTCCCAGTCGTCCGGCGTCTTGCCCTTCGGCGGCTCCAGCGTGCCCTCGTAGATCAGGCCCAGCGCCGCCAGCCGCGCGATGGTGACGTCGGCGGCGCCGGCCTCGACCAGCGCCCGCTCGCTGCTGAACACGTCGTGGCGGACGCCGAGCAGCGCCAGGTCGTCGCGGATGTCGGCCATCATCATGGCCACCGCGCGGTCGCGCACCGTGGCCAGCCACAGCGAGGGCTCGGCGATGCCCAGGCCCTCGCCCGCCAGCGACGCGCCGAACTCGCGGCGCAACGCCTCGCCGACCGGGATCAGGTAGTCGCCGCGATATTGCAGGCCGCCCGGCGCGACGCTGGCCACCGCGTCCGCATCGACCGGGCTGCCGACCGCTTGCAGGTAGCGCCAGTACGCCGCCCAGGCGAGTGCGGTCACCTGCCCGCCGGCGTCGTTGATGACGTATTCCTTGGTGACCACGTAGCCGGCGCGGGCCAGCAGGTTGGCCAGCGCGTCGCCCACCACCGCCCCCCGGCAATGCCCGACATGCAGCGGCCCGGTCGGGTTGGCGGAGACGTACTCGACGTTGACCGCGACCGCCTGCCCCACCGCGCTGTCGCCGAACGCCTCACCCGCGCGCAGGATCGCCGGCAGCACCGCCTGGAACGCGCTTGCGTGCAGGCGCAGGTTGACGAACCCCGGACCGGCCGGCTCGGCGGCGGCCACCATCGGGTCGCGCGCCAATATGACGGCCAGTTCGGCGGCGATCTCTTGGGGCTTGCGGCGGGCCGGCTTGGCCGCGAGCATTGCGGCGTTGGTCGCCATGTCGCCATGCGCCGGATCGCGGGTCGGCGTCACCTCGACACGGGCGGCAACCTCGTGGCCCAGGTCCGGCACCACCGCGCGCAAGGCGTCCAGCACGCGGGCGCGCAGGTCGGCGAAGATGTCGTCACTCATTGCACGGATCCGTTCAGCCAGAGGTCTTGAGGTCGGTCAGCCGCAGGTATTCCTGCTGCGCGAAGCGGTCGGTCATGCCGCCGATGTAGTCGGCGATGGTGCCGGCGGCGCGGGTGCTGCCGCCCACCTCGCCGGCCCGC
>JAYTQW010000347.1:0-3366 GCA_043746535.1 Rhodospirillales bacterium | reverse complement strand
GTATGCGCGCGGGCTGGCAGAGGCAGCGGCGCGGGCCGGCGCCAGCCTGATCGACGGCATCCGCGTCGCCGGCATCGAGCGCACGGGTGGCGGCTTCGCCATCCCCACCGATCGCGGCACGCTGAATGCGCGGGAAGTGCTGGTCGCCACCAACGGCTACTCCTGGAGCAGCCAGGGCGCCGCGATGCCGTGGCTGGCGCGGCGGCTGGTGCCGGTGGCGAGCTACCTCATCGCCACCGAACCGCTCGACGCCGGGCGGGTGCGGGCGCTGTTCCCCGGCCTGCGCATGATCGCCGACACCCGCCGCGTGCTGAACTACTTCCGCCCCAGCCCCGACGGCACCCGCGTGCTGTGGGGCGGCCGCGCCAGCTTCGCCGCCTCCGGCCAGGCGGCGGAGGCCGCCGCCCCGGTGCTGCACCGCGCGATGACCGAGGTGTTCCCCGGCCTGCGCGACGCCCGCATCACCCACGCCTGGACCGGCAACGTGGCGTTCACCTTCGACGGCCTGCCGCATATAGGCGTCACCGACGGCGTGCATTTCGCCGCCGGCTGCCAGGGATCGGGTGTGGCGATGGCAAGCTGGCTCGGGCATCAGGCGGCGCTGAAGCTGACCGGGGCGGCCAACGCGCCGTTCGCGCTCGACCTGGCGCGGATGCCGACGCTGCCGGGGTACTCCGGGCGGCCTTGGTTCCTGCCGGTGGTGGGCGAGTGGATGCGGTTGCGGGACCGGGTGGATCGGGCGATGGGTGGGTAGCGGTTCCGGGGGTCGGTGGTGTCTGAGTTTGGACGGCAACTTTCGACCCCAACCCGGGACATAGGCGCACCACGAAGGCTGCCAGTAAGCTGCCGTCCGAGCCGCTCCTCCCGCTATGCCATGGTCGCCGGCCGGGAGTAGTCCATCGCCTGCAGGTCGGCCATCAAGTTTGGTCCGGTGGGTTCCCAGCCGAGTTGCGCGCGAGTCCACGTGCTGGACGCCCGCAGGTCCAGTCCGGCGAACATCGCGAACCATCCAAAGTGCGCCTGCGCTTCCTCGCCTGACAGCGACACTGCCTCCATGCCGAGGCCAGCGGCTACAACCGTCGCGATGTCGAGTGCCGCGATCCCCTCCTCGGCGACGGCGTGATAGCGGGCACCCTTGGCGCCGTTGTCGAGAACGAGCCCGTAGAGCCTCGCTACATCAGACACATGGGCCGCAGGCCAGCGATTGGCGCCATCGCCGACATAGGCCACCACCCCTTTTTGCCGCGCAATGTCGATGTAGGGCGAGATGAGCCCCTGCTTGACCGTGTCGTGAACCTGCGGCAGTCGCACGACGCGCACATCGACACCGATATCCAGCATTGCGATGCCCTCCAGTTCGGACGCAATGCGCGGATTGGGGTTGTTCGTGTCCACCACATCCTCCGTCGCAGGCTGGCCAAGCCCGGCGTCGCCCATCCCGGTTCCAGATGTGATGATCAAAGGCCGGTCGGAGCCCTTGAGCGTCGTGCCCAAGCCTTGGATCGCAGACCTGTCTTTTTGGCAGTTTGCGACGAAATGCGCGAAGTCGTGGTCGAAGGCAGTGTGGATAACAGCATCCGCCCGCGCCGCTCCGGCGCGAAGGCTGTCGAGGTCTTCCAGGGTGCCGCGATGCGCTTCGGCGCCAGCCGCCGCAAGGGAACGCGCTCCGGTATCGGACCGCGTCAGGCCGAGGACGCTATGCCCGGCCGCCAGAAGCTCGGATACGATGCGTGATCCGATGAAGCCGGTCGCGCCCGTTAGAAATACCCGCATGAAACCCTCCGAAGTCATTCCTGAGGATCGTATCCCTCAACCAATACTCCTGTTAAAGTAGTGATCTTATCATGGTATATAACTTACCAGGAGCGGCATGCACACCGAAGCGACCAATAGGCTCGGCAGCTTCCTTCGCGACCGACGGTCGCGGCTGGATGCGGCGGCATTCGGCTTCAACGGGGAGCGCCGGCGTACGCCGGGCTTGCGCCGGGAGGAGGTTGCCCAACGGGCCAACATCAGCCCGACCTGGTACACTTGGCTCGAACAGGGCAGAGGAGGCGCGCCTTCGGCCGATGTGTTGAACCGCATCGCCGCCGGCCTGATGCTGACCGAGCCTGAACGGGAGCATCTGTTCATCCTCGGCCTCGGGCGGCCACCCGAGGCGCGCTACAACGCCTCCGACGCGGTGACCCCACGTTTGCAGCGCGTGCTGGATGCGTTGTCGAGCAGTCCGGCGATCATCAAGACCGCGATCTGGGACGTGGTCGCCTGGAACGCGGCGGCAGCCACGATCCTGACCGACTACGGCAAGCTCCCCCGCGAGCATCGCAACATCCTGCGCCTGATGTTCTCGGATTCCCGCATCAAGGCTGCGCAGGAGGATTGGCAAAGTGTTGCCCGTTATGTCGTGGGCGCTTTCCGAGCGGATGCCGCCCGGGCTGGTGCGGATGCGCAGATCGCCCAATTGGTCGAAGAGCTGTCCAGGATCAGCCCGGAGTTCGAGGCGCTCTGGCGGGCCAACGACGTCGCCGGGCATGCGGACGGCGTGAAGCGCCTCCATCATCCCGAGATCGGGCTTATCGAACTCGAGTTCTCCGCGTTCGCCGTCGACGGTCGTCCTGATCTCGGGATGATTGTCTACAACCCTGTTACTCCTGAAACAGCCGGGCGCATCCTGTCCCTCATGGCCGCTCGCTCCGGCTAACCCGAACCTTCGCCCCAGTCGTCGCAAGCCATCGTGCGTTCGCAACTGTCGTAAACGCCGCTTTTTTGATCCTCAAGCTCAGAGCGGACCTTCCGCCTCCCACCACAGGCAGGCATCAAACCAAGACACCATCCGGCGGTCAGATCGCGCCCCGCAGCCGGTATCGCAGCCGCACGCTCAGCAACGCCGCCGCCGTACCAAGCCCCGCGATCAGCCCGAGCCACATGCCCGGCGCCTGCCAGCCCAGGTGCAGCGCCACCAGCAGACCGACCGGCAGGCCGACCAGCCAGTAGGCGATGCCGGTGATCACCATCGCCACCCGCGTGTCCTTCAGCCCGCGCAGCGCGCCGAGCGTGGTCACCTGTAGCCCGTCGGCCAACTGGAAGATGCCGGCGAGGCGCAGCAGCACGCTGGCGGGGGCGATCACCGCCGGGTCGCTGCTGTACAGGCCGGCGATGCTGACGGGCGCCAGCAGCAGCAGCAGGCTGGAGCAGGTGGTGAGCGCGAGGCCGAGGCCGATGCCGGACAGTGCCGCGCGGTGGACTCCCGCGCGGTCGCGGCGGCCTGCGGCGTTGCCGACCCGCACGGTGATCGCGAACGACACCCCCATCGGCAGCATGAAGCTGAGCGAGGCGGCGTTGATCGCGATCTGGTGGCCAGCCGCC
>JAYTQW010000346.1:0-5309 GCA_043746535.1 Rhodospirillales bacterium | reverse complement strand
AGGAGGGCGCCATGCGGCTGTATGGCGCCGGGAATGTGGATCTGCTCGCGGTCGCAGTTGCTCAGGTCCACGTTCTTCGCGGTGATGGTCTCGCTGGTGGTGGTGTCGCTACGGTGTTGCGTGACCGACATAACGCCGCTCCTCCTGGCTAGCCTGTCCGGCCACGTCATCAAGCCATGCCTCGAAGGCGGCGAACGTCTCTTGCGCGCCCGCAACCATATCCGCAAGCTGTCCCTGGGCGGCCGCCGTCTCGATCACGACGCAGCAGGACCGCCAGGACGACCCCGCATCGGCGTCGCCGTTCAGGAAACGTCGGCCGGAGAGTTCGCCGGCCCCCAACAGCGGATCGAGCCGGGCCGCCATCACCTTGCCCCCCAATGTCGAGCCTTCGCGGACGTACAGCGCCCCCAACGCCCGCCCGGCGCTGTCGAGCCGGGGCAAGGCGCGGACCAGCGGCAGGGCCTCGATCTCCGCCGTGCCCATGCCAAGGTCGCCCAGGTCGCGGCGCAGCGCGGCGACGCGCAGCCGCCGGTCCATCCCAAGCGCGTCCGGCAGCCACGCGCCGGCCGCGAACAGCGCGTGTTCCAGTGGCGCGTGGAATCCGAACAGATGCCCCAGCACCCGGCGATACTCGGGCGCGTCCGAACACCCGTCCAGCAATGGCCGCATGACCGGGTGGCCGTGCAGCCGCATATGCACGTCGTGGGTGGCCAGGCGCAACAGGTCGCGACCTTCGGACAGGCGCGCGACCATGGCTCAACCCCCTCGTCTGCTCAGGCGATCATACCGGGGCCGTTCAGTTGTGTCACCGATTCGCTTGCGGGCTGGTTTGTTTCCAGGGCCGTGGCTTCCAGGGCCGCCACCCGCGCCTCCAGCGCCGCCAGGCGGGTCTCGGCGGCCTCCTGGCCGGCGCGGGCGCGGGCGGCCAGTTCGTGTGCCGCCTCCAGCTCGTCGCGCTTGACCAGGTCGAGCCGGCGCACCGCCTCGTCCAGCCGCGCCCGCACCATGGCCTCGGCCTCGTCGCGCAATCCGGTCAGCGCCGACATCGCGCCGCCGGCCACGCCGGCAAGATCGTCGAAGAAACGGGGACGGTCGCTCATGGGATGGCTCCTTTTATGGCGCGGTATGCCGCCGCTTTCGCGATCCGGCGTCACACCGTATATCGTGCGCGCCTGATTGCGGTCACAAGGGTAGGTGGCCGCGATTTCCCACAGAGCCGGACCCTGCCCGCATGACCGAGCCGCTGCATTTCCCCAATTTCGACCCGGTGCTGCTGCATATCGGGCCGCTGTCGATCCGCTGGTATGCGCTGGCCTACATCACCGGGCTGGTGCTGGGCTGGCGGCTGGTGCGCCGGCTGGTAACGCGGGCGCCGGTGGTGGCCTCGGCGACGCAGGTCGACGACTTCCTCACCTGGGCGACGCTGGGCGTGGTGCTCGGCGGGCGGCTCGGTTACGTGCTGTTCTACCAGCCGCTGTATTTCCTCGCGCATCCGCTCCAGATCGTGGCGGTGTGGGGCGGCGGCATGTCGTTCCACGGCGGCATGCTGGGTGTCGCCGTCGCCATCGTCGTGTTCTGCCGCCAGCAGAGGATACCCGTGCTCGGCTTCGCCGACCGCATCGCTGTGGCGGCGCCAATCGGCCTCGGGCTGGGCCGCATCGCCAACTTCATCAACGGCGAGCTGTGGGGCCGTCCGGCGCCGGACTGGCTGCCGTGGCGGATGCTGTTCCCGACCGACCCGCTGCAACTGCCGCGCCATCCCAGCCAGCTCTACCAGGCGCTGCTGGAGGGGCTGACGCTGTTCATGGTGATGACCCTGTTCAACCGGCGCGACGCGCTGCGGGCACGCTTCGGCGCGCTGACCGGGATCTTCCTGATCGGCTACGCCTGCGCGCGCATCGTCGGGGAGTTCTTCCGCGAGCCGGACCCGTTCCTCGGCTTCCTGTTCGCCGGCGCCACCATGGGGCAGTTGCTGTCGCTGCCGATGCTGCTGGCCGGCATCGTGCTGGTGGTGCGCGCGCGTCCGGCGGCGCGGGCCATCCCGGCCTGACGATGGAACGGCTGGACGCCTTCATGGCGCGGGCGAACGCCGCGTATTACGCGGCGCGCGACCCGTTCGCCGACTTCACCACGTCGCCGGAGATCACCCAGGTGTTCGGCGAGCTGCTCGGCCTGTGGGCGGCGGTGGCGTGGCAGGCGATGGGGTCGCCGGCGCCGGTGCTGCTGGCCGAGGCCGGTCCGGGGCGCGGCACGCTGATGGCCGACGCGCTGCGGGCGGTGGCGCGGATGGCGCCGGATTTCCACGCCGCCCTGCGCCTGCACCTGATCGAGACCTCGCCCCGGCTGCGCGCCCAGCAGGCCGGACGGCTGCCGGGTGCGACCTTCCATGACGGCCTGGCCAGCCTGCCCGAGGGGCCGCTGCTGCTGATCGCCAACGAGTTCCTCGACGCGCTGCCGATCCGCCAGTTCGAGCGCGCGGAGACCGGCTGGACGGAGCGGTACGTGCGGGGCGACCGCGTGGCGCTGGTGCCATCCGACCTGACCTTCGACGCGCCGGTCGGCGCGGTGATGGAGCTTGGCGAGGCGGCCTGCGTCTTCGCCGCCGCTGTCGCACGCCGCGTGGCGCGGGACGGTGGCGCCGCGCTGCTGATCGATTACGGGCCGGAGCACTCGGCGCCGGGCGACAGCTTGCAGGCGTTGCGCAACCGTGCCGCCGCCGACCCGCTGGCCGATCCCGGCCATGCCGACCTGACCGCGCATGTCGATTTCGCCGCCCTGGCCCGCGCCGCCGTGGCTGTGGGTGGCGCGGTGCAGGGGCCGTTGCCGCAGGGCGTGTTCCTGTCCCGGCTCGGCCTGTTCCAGCGCAGCGGGGCACTGGCCCGCACGCAGCCGCCAGCCCGCGCGTCGGCGTTGCTGGAAGCGGCGAGCCGGCTGGCGGAGCCGCACGCGATGGGCCGGCTGTTCAAGGCGATGGCGATCTGCCACCCGGCGCTGCCCACGCTGCCGGGGTTCGCCGCGTGATCGCCGGACGCCCGACCGTGGAACGCGCGACCGCCGAACGCCTGACCGCCGCCGGGATCGGGCTTGCGCACGGCTTCTTCACCCGGCGCGGCGGCGTGTCGCAGGGGCCATGGGCCAGCCTCAACGGCAGCCTGTCCGGCAACGACGATCCCGGTCATGTGGCCGAGAACCGCGCCCGTATCGCGGGCGCCCTGGGCGTGGCCCCGGCGAGCCTGCTCGGCCTCACGCAGGTACACGGCGATGTCGTCGCCACCGTGACCGGGCCTTGGGCGGTGGGGGCCGGGCCGCGCGCCGACGCCATGGTGACGCGGGTGGGCGGGCTGGCGCTGGGCGTCATCACCGCCGATTGCGCGCCAGTGCTGTTCGCCGACGCCCAGGCCGGGGTGATCGGCGCCGCCCATGCCGGCTGGCGCGGCGCCGCGTCCGGCGTGCTGGAGGCGACGCTGGCGGCAATGGCGGCCCTGGGCGCCGCCGCGCACCGGATCGTGGCGGTGGTCGGGCCGTGCATCGCGCAACCCTCCTACGAGGTGGGCGGCGACATGGTGGCCGAACTCGGCCGGCTCGGGCCAGCGCCGGAAGCCTTCCTGGCACCGGGCACGCGGCCGGGCCGCTGGCAGTTCGACCTGCCCGGCTACTGCCTCGCCCGGCTGCGCGCCGCCGGCGCGGGCGGCGTGGGCCAGGTCGAGGCCGACACCGCCGCCGATGCCGAGCGCTTCTTCAGCCACCGCCGGCGCACGCTGGCCGGCGGCGGCCCGATCGGCCATCAGGTCTCCGCCATCGTCCTTCCAGCCGGGCCACGCTGATGCACCCGTACCTGCTCGTCTTCCTTTTCCTGCTGATACTTGCCGGGATCGCCACCTGTGCCATCACCTGAACGGATTGCCGCGCTGCTGCTGCTGCTGGCCGGCCTTGCCGCCTGCGGCAGCCTGCCGCGCCCGTTCCAGGACAATCCGGGCCGGCTCGCCCTGCGGCTGGCGCAGCCGCCACCGGCGCGCCTCGCGGTGCCGGTGCCGGCCACGGCGCTGCTGGCCGACACGCCCGCCGCCGGGCTGTCCAGCGATGTCGCCGCCGCCCTGGTCGACCGCGAGATCGCCGCCGTCGCCGGTCCGGCCCGGCGCGACGACTGGCGGCTGATCCTGTCCGCCGAACTGCGCGACGACCGCGTGGTGCCGAGCTTCACCGTGCAGGACCCGGCCGGCAAGCCGCGCGGCAGCGTCGAGGGCGCGGCCGTGCCCGCACCCGACTGGTCGGCCGGGACCGAGGCCACGCTGCGGCAGGTCGCCGCCGCCGCCGCGCCGCGCATCTCCGACCTGCTGACCAGCATCGAGGCGACGCGGCAGATGAGCGACCCGAACAGCCTGCTCAACCGCCCCGCCCGCATCGCCTTCCGTGGCGTCAGCGGGGCGCCGGGAGACGGCAACCGCTCGCTGGCCCGCTACATGCGCGAACAGTTGCTGGCACATGGCGAGGTCATCCAGGACGGCGGCGGGCGCGCCGACTACACGCTGGCCGGCGTCGTCTCGGTCACGCCGACCAAGGGCGGCAAGGGCCTGGTCGAGATCGACTGGACCGTGACCGACGCCAGGGGCCAGGAGGCGGGCGCGGCCAGGCAGGGGCAGGAACTCGACCTGGCGCTGGTCGGCGGCTATTGGGGCGACCTCGCCCTGGCGATCTGCACCGAGGCGGCCGGCGGCGTCCACGACATCATCGACCGGCAGCGCATCGTGCAGCCGAAAGCGGCGCCGCCAGCTTGAACCGTATCGGCGCGACCGCCACCGTCCTGTCATCTTTCCACCATCGCGATCCGTTGCTAGACACCGGATGCCTTAGCCGGCGCATCCTCGGGGTCCGAACGCCATGAAGATTGTCGCCTGCAACAGCAACCGCCCGCTGGCCGAGGCCGTGGCGGCGGCGCTGAACATGCCGCTGACCCGCGCCTCGGTGCGCCGCTTCGCCGACATGGAGGTGTTCGTGGAGATCCACGAGAACATCCGTGGCGAGGACGTGTTCGTGATCCAGAGCACCAGCTATCCGGCCAACGACAACCTGATGGAACTGCTCATCACCCTGGACGCGCTGCGCCGGGCGTCGGCGCGGCGGGTGACGGCGGTGCTGCCGTATTTCGGCTATGCCCGGCAGGACCGCAAATCCGGCCCGCGCACGCCGATCAGCGCCAAGCTGGTGGCCAACCTGATTACCGAGGCCGGCGCCAACCGGGTGCTGACCATCGACCTGCACGCGGCCCAGATCCAGGGCTTCTTCGACATCCCGGTGGACAACCTGTTCGC
>JAYTQW010000345.1:0-45345 GCA_043746535.1 Rhodospirillales bacterium | reverse complement strand
GCATCGAGGCCGAGCCGGGCCCAGTGCTGTCCACGGTAATCGACCTGGCGCTCCGCAACGACCTCGAGACGACGTGCCAGCGTCTCGGCGTCTCGGTCGTGAACGTGCTCGACCCGGTGATGACGCTCCTGCAGGAGCAGCTCGGCGAAACCGCGCAGTCCCGTCCCGGTCGCCAGTACGTGCTGGACGCCGACTACTTCCGTCGTATCGACGCCATGCACTATGTGTTGGCGCACGACGACGGCCAGGCGCAGGCCGGCATCCGCGAGGCGGACGTCGTGATGGTCGGCGTGTCGCGCAGCAGCAAGACGCCGACGTCGTTCTATCTCGCCAACCGCGGCATCAAGGCCGCCAACGTCCCCCTGGTGCCCGGCACGCCCGATCCGCCCGGCCTCGAGGAACCGGCCTGCCCGGTCGTCGGCCTGACGCTCGATCCCATGGCGCTGATCGAGATCCGCCGCCATCGCCTGAAGCTGATCGCCGCCGGCGGCGACACCGGGCGGATCAGGAACGAGCAGACCGACTACATCGATGTCGAGGCGGTGAAGGCCGAGTTGCTCTGGGCCCGCCGCATGTGCGCCCGCCGCGGTTGGCCGGTGATCGACGTGACGAGGCGGTCGATCGAGGAGACGGCGGCGACGGTGCTGCAAATGATGGAGGCCTGGCACGAACGCGCCAAGCGTGCCGCCGAGGCGCGGGTGGCCGAGACACGGGTGGCTGGGAAGCCGGCGTGAGCTGGCAGCGCCCGCATCCGGCGCTGGTGCTGGCGAGCGCATCCACGGCGCGGCGGGCGGTGCTGGCGGCGGCGGGCGTCGTCGTCGAGGTCTGCCCCGCCGCGATCGACGAGCACGAGATCAGGCGCAGCGCCCGCGCGGAAGGCATCGGCCCGGAGGAGACCGCGCTGTTGCTGGCCGAGTTGAAGGCGGCGCGGGTGGCGCGCGCATGGCCGGATGCGCTGGTGATCGGCGCCGACCAGCTGCTGGTATGCAACGGGCGCTGGTTCGACAAGCCGGCGACGCTGGCCGAGGCGCGGACCCACCTGCTGGCCCTGCGCGGCCAGCCGCACACGCTGATGACCGCAGTGGCCTGCCAACGCGGCAACCAGCGCGTCTGGCACCACGTCGCCCGGCCGCTGCTGACGATGCGCCGCTTCTCCGACGCCTTCCTCGACGCCTACCTGGAGGCCGAGGGCGCCGCGCTGCTGGCCTGCGTCGGCGCGTACCGGCTGGAGGGCCTGGGATTGCAGTTGTTCGACAGCGTGAGCGGGGAACACGCCGCTATCCTCGGGCTGCCGCTGTTGCCGCTGCTGGGGTTCCTGCGCCAGCATGGGGTGTTGCTGGCGTAGGGACAGGCAGGCGAGGGCGTCGCCCTCGACCCATTGGGGCCGCAGGCCCCAAACCCCATTTTTTAAAGAGTGGGGGGCCGCAGGCCCCAAACCCCATTCTTAAAGGAGAGGATTGCAAAGGCTCAGCCTTTGCTAGGGTCCAGGGGCAAAGCCCATGGCCTTGCCTATACCGGCGCCTCGTCCGCGAACAATGCGGCGGCGATGGCGTCGATCTCGGCTGGCGTCGTGGCCGCCGGCAAGCCTGCGAACGCCGCCACATGCTGGCGCCAGTCGTCGGCGTCCCGGCCCGCGCGGGTGCGGCATCGTGCGGGCGTTGCGTCCGGGTCGCGTCCGGTGGCGCGCAGCCACTCGACGAAGGCTGTGAGGTTGCTGGCGGCGGCGCGCTCGGAGCTGGGCGGCCAGCTATCGTCGGGGGGCGTGGTCGCCATGGTTAGTTCGGCACCGCCCCTTGCCCCCGTCGTGGCGGCGCGGTATGTGCGCGCCTCCCGCAGCTTGCGGCTCGTGGGGTTGTAGCTCAGTTGGTAGAGCGCTTGAATGGCATTCAAGAGGTCAGGGGTTCGATTCCCCTCAACTCCACCATTTGCCTTCTTGGCATTCTCCTTTCTGGATGGAGGCGGTGATGGCCCTGGCCTTCGGTTGGCGCCGTCCTTTGCTGGTGGCCGCACCCGTGGCGCTGGTCGCGGTGGCGGCGATCCTGTGGTTCTCCGCCACGCGGCCTGGACCGGACGGGAACTCGGCAATGGACATCGGCGGGCCGTTCACGCTGGAGGACGGCGGCGGCCATACGGTGACCGAGCGCGACCTGCGCGGCCATTTCGCGCTGATCTACTTCGGCTACACCTTCTGCCCGGACGTGTGCCCGACCACGCTGAACGACATGGCCGCGGCGCTGGACAAGCTTGGAGCCGATGCCGCCAAGGTGCAGCCGGTGTTCATCAGCATCGACCCGCAGCGCGACACGCCGAAGCTGGTGCATGACTACGTCGCCGCGTTCTCGCCTCGCCTGATCGGCCTGACCGGCACGCCGGAGCAGGTGGCGGCGGTGGCGCGCGCCTACCGGGTCTATTACGCGCAGCACCGTACCGGCCCCGGTCCGCTCGACTATACCATGGACCATAGCTCGCTGTTGTACCTGATGGGGCCGGATGGCGCGTTCGTGGCGCCGATCCGCGCCGACGAGCCACCCGAGGCAATGGCCGCCGACATCAAACGCCATCTGTCATGACCATCGCCCAGGAACACCCGATCATGGAACGCCCGATCATGGGGGCCATCGCCAACCGGGCCTGCATCGCCGCCATGCTGCTGCTGGCGGGTGCCGCCGTGGCGGGCGAGGCGCCGATGGTGACCGCATGGGCACGGGCCACGCCGGGCGACGTCACCAATGGCGCCCTCTATCTCGTCGTGAAGGAAGGTGCCGCAGCCGACGCCATCACCGGCGTCGCCACTCCGGCCGCGACCATGGCGACGCTGCACAGCAGCGAGGACGATCGGGGCGTGATGAAGATGCGCGACATCGGCCAGGTGCCCTTGCCGGCGAATGCGACAATGACGATGCGGCCAGGCGGGACGCACGTCATGCTGATGAGCCTGGCGCACCCGCTCCGCGTTGGTGACAGCTTTCCGGTGACGGTGACGTTCCAGCACGCGGCGCCGGTGACGGTGACCGCCAGCGTGGCCGGGATTGGCGCCTCGGCTCCCTAGAAAGGCAGGCGAGGGCGTCGCCCTCGACCCATTGGGACCACAGGCCCCAAACCCCGTTTCTAAAAGAGAGGATTGCAAAGGCTCAGCCTTTGCTGGGGTCCAGGGGCAAAGCCCATGGCCTTGCCTATGCGGGCACTCTGGCAACGACCGGCGGCTTTGCGCGTTTGCTTGCCATGCGGGCAATGAAGCCGGCTTGGGAGGTTGCGCGATGGGCATTATCGGCTGGATTGTCTTGGGACTGATCGCCGGCTTCATCGCCAGCAAACTGGTGAGCGGCAGCGGCCAGGGCGTGTTCGTGGACATTCTTCTGGGCGTCGTCGGCGCCGTCGTCGGCGGCTACATCTTCAACTTCTTCGGCCATGTCGGCGTCAACGGGTTCAACATCTACAGCATGATCGTCGCCATCGTCGGCGCGGTGGTGGTGCTGGTGATCTACCACGCCATCGCCGGCGGCTCGCGGCGGCGCGTCTGACGACAGCCAAGCAGGCGCCGCCCGGCCGGCGGCGCCCGCATGGCTCAGGTTGCGTGGCTCAGATCGCGATGCGGACGCCCAGCTCGACCACGCGGTCGCTGGGGATCCGCAGGAACTCGACGGCCGAGGCGGCATTGCGCGCCATCACCAGGAACAGCCACAGCCGCCAGATCGGCAGGCGCGGCACGATGGCCGGCACCAGCGTCTCCCGGCCCAGGAAGTAGCTGGCCTGCATCGGGTCGAAATCGACTCCCCTCTCCCGCAGCCCCAGCAGGTCGCGCGGCATGTTCGGGCTTTCCATGAAGCCGTAGCGGATCAGCACGCGGTGGATGCCCGGCGCCAGGGTGGTCACCTCTATGCGCTCGTCGGGCGCCACCTCCGGCACGTCCAGGTTGGAGATGGTGACGAACAGCACCCGCTCGTGCAGCACCTTGTTGTGCTTCAGGTTGTGCAGCAGCGCCGCCGGGACGTAGTCCGGGTTGCCGGTCATGAACACCGCCATGCCGGGCACGCGGACGGTGCGCGACTGCGGCAGCCGGGCCAGGAACGAGGCCAGCAGCAGGCTGTCCTGCTTCCAGCGGGCGAACAGCAGGTCGCGTCCGCGCTTCCACGAGGTCATCATCAGCAGCAGCGCGCCGCCCAGCACCAGCGGCACCCAGCCGCCCTCCGGCACCTTCGGCAGGTTGGCCGCGAAGAAGATGCAGTCGATGACGAAGAAGCCGCCCCACACCGACAGCGCGCGCCAGCGCGACCAGCCGAACTGGCGGCGGAACACGAACGCCGCCAGGACACCGGTGCAGATGAACGTGCCGGTGACGGCGATGCCGTAGGCGGAGGCGAGCGCGTCGCTGGTGCGGAAGGCGAACACCAGCAGCAACACGCCGATCATCAGCGCGGTGTTGATCTGCGGCACGTAGATCTGGCCTTCCTCGGTGGCGCTGGTGTGGGTCACCGTCATGCGCGGCAGGAAGCCCAACTGCATGCACTGCCGCGCCATCGAGTAGGCGCCGGAGATCAGCGCCTGGCTGGCGATCACCGTCGCCATCGTCGCCAGCAGCACCAGCGGCAGCCGCAGCCAGTGCGGCGCCATCAGGAAGAACGGGTTGGCGACGGCGGTCGGGTCGCTCAGCACCAGGGCGCCCTGGCCGAAATAGTTGAGTACGAGGCAGGGCAGCACGAATGCCAGCCACACCATGCGGATCGGCCGCGCGCCGAAATGGCCCATGTCAGCGTACAGCGCCTCCGCCCCGGTCACCGCCAGCACGACCGAGCCGAGCGCCAGGAAGGCGACCAGCCTGTAGTGGACGCACAGCATGACGCCGTAGCTGGGCGAGAGGGCTTGCAGCACGGCGGGGTGCTGCGCCACCTGGGCCAGCCCGAGCAGCCCGATCGCGGCGAACCAGACCACCATGACCGGCCCGAACACCCGGCCCACGCTGCCGGTGCCGCGCCACTGCACGGCGAACAGGATGACGATGATGACGGCGGAGGCCGGCAGCACGAAGGTCGCGAGCTGTGGCGAGGCCACCTCCAGCCCCTCCACCGCCGACAGTACGGAGATCGCGGGAGTGATGGCGCCGTCGCCGAAGAACAGGCAAGCGCCGGCGATGCCCGCGAAGGCGAGCGCCGTCCGCACGCGCGGTCCCGACGCGGA
The DNA here is from genome assembly GCA_043746535.1 of Rhodospirillales bacterium. Taxonomy (GTDB): domain Bacteria; phylum Pseudomonadota; class Alphaproteobacteria; order Acetobacterales; family Acetobacteraceae; genus CAVRQM01. The sequence continues at coordinate 40,170 of JAYTQW010000345.1, read as the reverse complement.
GCGCTGCGCCATCGCCATCAGCGCCAGGATGCCGCCCTCGCCCCGGTTGTCGGCGCGCATCACCAGGAGGACGTACTTGAAGGTGACGATCAGGATCAGCGCCCAGAAGATCAGCGACAGGATGCCCAGCACCTCCGGCATGTTCATGCCGGTGTGCTGGAAATGGTCGAGGCTGGTCTTGAACGCATAGAGCGGGCTGGTGCCAATGTCGCCATAGACAATGCCGAGCACGCCGAGCAGGGCCGGCAGGCGCAGCTTCTGCGACCGCAGCCCGGCGGCATGGCTGGCCGTCGGCTCCGATGAACGGTCGCGCACCTGGCCTAACGGCGCTAGGCCCGACTGTGCTAGGCCCGACTGCGCTAAGCCCGACGGCACCGACGCGGTGGCCGGGCTGTCATGCATGGGCGGACCCGGTGGGTGAACCATACCTTAGTCATACCTTCGTAAAAGATGGCCGTCGGGCAACCTCGGCCCGCGTCGTGCGAGGCGCGCCATCCGCCGGGACGCTGGCGGTTGACAGGTCCAGGCAATGTGGCGGCGGAGCGATACGCCGCAGCCGATCCGGGTGCAAGCGCCGGGGCCGCGCGGCCCGCCGGTCATGCGCGCATGGCTTGGGACGGGGCTGGCAGCGGGGCCTGTGGCGGGCGGCTGCCGAATACGGCGCTGCCGACCCGGACATGGGTGGCGCCGAGCCGGATGGCCAGCTCGAAATCGGCCGACATGCCCATGGAGACCACCGGCAGCCCGTGCCGCCGCGCGCACTCGGCCAGCCAGCGGAAATGCGCCGTTGGGTCGCGGCCCTCCGGCGGCACCGCCATCAGCCCGCGCAGGGCGGGGCCGAAGCGGGCCATGCAGGCGGCGATGAAGCCGTCCGCCTCCGCGCGCGCGACCCCGGATTTTTGCGCCTCGTCGCCCACGTTGACCTGAACCAGCAGCGCCGGGGTGCGGCCCTCGCGCTGGATCGCGTCGGCCAGTGCCAGGGCCAGGCGCGGGCGGTCCAGGCTCTCTATCGTGTCCGCGAGGCGCACCGCCTCACGCGCCTTGTTGGTTTGCAGGCCGCCGATCAGGTGCAGGCGCAACTGCGGGTGGCTGTCGCGCAATGCCGGGAACTTGGCCGCCGCCTCCTGCACCCGGTTCTCGCCGAACACGTGTTGCCCGCAGCCCAGCGCCGTGACGACGGCACTGGCGGGGTGTGTCTTGGAGACGGCGACCAGGGTAACGTCGCCCAGGTCGCGTCCGCCCGCGCGCGCGGCGGCGGCGATGCGGGCGCGGATCGCCGCAAGGTTTGCGCCGATGTCCGTGGGGTCGGACGGTGTGGCGGTCGTTGTGGCGGTCTGGTGGGCAAGGGGGTCGGTCATGGATGTCAGGCTTGTCGCCTGGGCGCGCGCGGTCAAGGCGCGGTATGGCGCCACCGGCAGCCCGCCGCCGTTATGGCTGTTCACGGATGCGCTACGGCTGCCGGACCCGCGGGCGGCGGTGGCGGCGTTGCCGCGCGGGCTGGCGGGTGTCGTGTTGCGCCATGACGGCGCGCCGGGGCGGCGCGAGCTGGCGCGTGACCTGGCCCGGCTGTGCCGCCGCCGCCGGCTGGTGCTGGCGGTGGCCGGGGATTGGCGGCTGGCGGCGGCGGTCGGCGCCGGGCTGCATCTGCGCGAGGGCCGGCTGGCCGACCCGCCGCATGGCCCCGGCCTGCCGCGGGGGGGTGTGCCGCCGCGCTGGATGCGCCGGCTGACCGCTTCCGCGCATGGCGGCGCCGGCGTGCTGCGGGCGGCGCGAGCCGGTGTGGGCATCACGTTCGTGTCGCCGGTGTTCGCCACCGCCAGCCATCCAGGCGCTGCCGGCCTCGGCGCGCGGCGCTGGCGCCAGCTTTCCCGCGCAACGGTTCACCGCCGCCGCGGCGCTCTCGGAGGTGTGTCCGGCGCTGGCATCCGCCGCCTTGGCCCCGACTGCGTGGCTGTCGGCGCAATCGAAGCTCTTGATGTATAGGGAAACTGGCCTGTCGTGGCAACATTGCCACAGTGTTTCGCAATTGCCATGTCAGCCCTATGTCAGGAGTTGCGGGATTGTGAACGAGCGGGTCATATCGCGTGACAGGACCGGCTGCCCCGCCCGTTTTAAAGCCGCCGCGCGACAAGCGGATGCAAGGGGGGAAACGGGGCGGGAACTGATATGCCTGCCGGAGTGTCCGGCGTTGTGAGGAGGATTTCAATGCGTAAGCTCCTGCTGGCCACCTCGGCCCTACTGAGCGCTTCGATTGCCATCGCTGGCGCCGCCAATGCGGCCACGCTGACCCCAAATGCCCCCGTGCCCGCTCCCGGCACCTATGCGGTGAGCCTGGGCGGCTACATGGAGTGGGCCGTGTACACCGGCTCCAGCAACTACAAGACCGAGCAGTACGGCGTCGGCTCTAAGGTCAACAACTACACCACCGGCATCCGCTCGCGCCTGGCGCCGAGCTTCGCCGCCACACTGGCGAACGGCTTGGTCTATGGCGCCACCTTCGAAATGCGCACGCAGAGCGCCGTGAACAACTCGATCGGCAACTCGGCGGTCTATATCGACCGTGAGAACATGTATCTCGGCTCCACCAAGTTCGGCACCGTGACCCTCGGCGGCGCCGTGCAGCCTTCCGAAGCCCTCAGCGTCGGCCAGGCGAGCTGCTATGTCGCCACCTGCGGCTGGGACGGCAACTACAACGGCTTCTTCACTGGCGCCTCGAACCTCACCAACCTCAACGACTTCCTGATCGACACCAACGACGGCGCCAACAAAATCGCCTACACCTCGCCCAGCTTCTCGGGCTTCGAGTTCGGCGTGTCGTTCGAGCCGAACGACAACGCCAAGTACTTCGTCGACAACGGCGCCGAGCGCATCGCGTCGTTCAACGGCACCACCTACAACAACCAGGATGGAAAGCTCGGCGCCGGCGGCCGCCGCAACACGTTCGACGCGAACCTCCAGTACAAGGGCACGTTCGGCTCACTCGGTTTCGGCGCCAACATCGGTGGTTCCGAGTCGCTGGGCGTGACTGCCAACACCGCGCTGGCGCGGCAGGCCAAGAAGTACGAGATGTACACGGCCGGCCTCGAGGTCACGGCGGCTGGCTTCACCGTCGGCGGCAACCTGGTCGGCGGCAACATCGGTGGCGGTCTCAGCACCATCGCCGCCGGCGCCAAGGGCGCCCTCTCCATCGACGTTGGCGCCAGCTACGCCTTCGGTCCGTTCGGTGTGGGCGCCGCGTATTACGGCTACAGCTCCGGCGAGTACAAGGGCCAGGGCCAGACCCTGGCGGACGGCACTGTCAGCAACCCGGGCCAGTTGAATGGCAGCGGCGTTGTCGTCGGCGGCACCTACACCCTGGCTCCCGGTGCCACGGTGTACCTCGAAGGGCTGTGGGGCCGGCAGAAGGTCAACGGCTTCGACCTGGGCGCCGCCGCAAACGGCACCACTGTCAACCCCGCCAACTTCGGCCGCGCGACCAACGCCTCTGGCGTCGGCCTCGGTACCATCTTCAAGTGGTAACAGGCTTCAAGTGCTAACAGCCTGACCTGATACGTCCCACGCTGGGACGCCATGCCAGACTGGGCAACGAGGGCGGTGGAGCAATCCACCGCCCTTTGCTTTTGCGCAATCACGATGCCTTGTTGGCGCTGCGGCCAAGGTCGGGTAAGCCACCACGACGATTGCGTGACACTCCGTTGGCAGGTGCCCCCATGACGCTCCGCTCCACCCTTCCGGCCGCCGCCACCTCGCGTCATGCGGGACGCGCCTATGGCTGGGCAGCGGCCCTGGTCCTGATCCTGGCGCTGGGCGCCTGCAGCCTGGTGACCAGCACCGCGCCGCCAGCACCGTCGGTGGCCAACCACGCCGATCTGGCCATCGAGTCGCTGGGCGGCCATCCCAAGGACTTCACCCTGTTCACCAACGCCAAGACCAGCGCGCAGGATGCCGGCGCCACCGGGAGCGGCGGCGGCGGCCTTGGCGTCAACGCCTACCTGTGGCGGGCGTCGCTCGACACGCTGTCGTTCATGCCGCTGGCCTCGGCCGACCCGTTCGGCGGCGTCATCATCACCGACTGGTATCAGCCATCCGCCGCCAACGCCGAGCGGTTCAAGGCCACCGCCTATATCCTGGGCCAGCAACTGCGCGCCGACGGCGTGAAGGTCGCCATCTTCCGGCAGGTCATGGCCGACGGCCAATGGACCGATGCCCCGGTGGCGCCGGCCATGGTGAACGAGATCGAGAACAAGGTCCTGGCCCGTGCGCGCGAGCTGCGCTCGCAATCCGCCTCCAACTGAGACGCCTCGCCCTTGCAACGCCGAGGTTCAGGCGGTCCAGCGTTGCCCGCGCGGCGAAAACGCCCGATACAGGAGACATACCACCGAGATCGGCGTCCATGTCGCAAGCGACCAGCCTGAACCCTGACGCAACACTTGGCGGCGTGCCCGGCGAGCTTGCGGCCGATCCGAACCGCTACGATTTCTCCGCCGCCGAGCGGCACTGGCAGGCGGTGTGGGACGCGCGGCAATGCTTCGCCGCCGAGGATGTGGCCCCGTCCGGCCAGGGCAAGTACTACGTCCTGGAAATGTTCCCGTACCCCAGCGGCAAGATCCACATGGGCCACGTGCGCAACTACACGCTCGGCGACGTGGTCGCGCGCTACAAGCGGGCGCGCGGCTTCGCGGTGCTGCATCCGATGGGCTGGGACGCGTTCGGCCTTCCAGCGGAGAACGCGGCGCGTGAGCGGGGCGTGCACCCGGCCGCCTGGACCCGCGCCAACATCGCCGCCATGCGCACCGAACTGCGCCGCATGGGCCTGTCGATCGACTGGACCCGCGAGTTCGCCACCTGCGACCCGGACTATTACGGCCAGCAGCAGAAGTTGTTCCTCGACATGCTGGAACGCGGCCTGGTCGACCGCCGTGAGAGTTCGGTCAACTGGGACCCGGTCGACCACACCGTGCTGGCCAACGAGCAGGTCATCGACGGCCGTGGCTGGCGCTCCGGCGCACTGGTCGAGCAGCGCCGGCTGGCATCGTGGTTCTTCCGCATCACCGATTTCGCCCCCGACCTGCTGGCAGCACTCGACACGCTCGACCGCTGGCCGGAGCGGGTGCGGGTCATGCAGGCGAAGTGGATCGGCCGCAGCGAGGGCGCGCGGGTGCGCTTCGACCTCGATCATGCGCTGGACGGCGTGGCGGATGTGGCGGTGTACACCACCCGCCCCGACACGCTGTTCGGCATGTCGTTCGTGGCCCTTGCCGCCGATCACCCGCTGGCCGCCGCCGCCGCCGCGCGCTCGCCGGAGGTGGCCGCCTTCGTCGCCGAGTGCCGCAGCATGGGCACCAGCGAGGCGGTGATCGAGACGGCGGAGAAGCGCGGCGTCGACACCGGCCTGCGCGTGCGTCACCCGTTCATCGCCGGCGTCACCTTCCCGGTGTGGGTCGCCAATTTCGTGCTGATGGACTACGGCACCGGCGCCATCTTCGGCTGCCCGGCGCATGACCAGCGCGACTTCGACTTCGCGCGCAAATACGGCCTGGACATCCTGCCGGTGGTGGCGCCGCCGGACGCGGGCGGCGTGCCGGCGGATGCGGCCTATGTCGGGCCGGGCCGCATCGTCAACTCCGGCTTCCTGGACGGGCTGTCGACCGACGACGCCAAGCGCGCCGCGATCGCCGCGCTGGAGGCACGGTCGGCCGGCAGCGGAGTGGTCAACTGGCGGCTGCGCGACTGGGGCATCAGCCGCCAGCGCTACTGGGGCTGCCCGATCCCGGTCATCCACTGCGCGGCGTGCGGCATCGTCCCGGTGCCGGCGGCGCAGCTCCCGGTGCTGCTGCCCGACGACGTGACGTTCGACCGGCCGGGCAACCCGCTCGACCACCATCCGAGCTGGAAGCATGTGCCGTGCCCGGCCTGCGGCGGCCCCGGGCGGCGCGAGACCGACACCTGCGACACCTTCGTCGACAGCTCGTGGTACTTCGCCCGGTTCTGCAGCCCGCACAGCGCCGTCCCGGTCGATCCGGCGGCGGCGAAGTCGTGGCTGCCGGTCGACCAGTATATCGGCGGCATCGAGCACGCCATCCTGCACCTGCTGTATTCCCGCTTCTTCTGCCGGGCCATGCGACAGGCTGGCTATGTCGAAACCGCCGAGCCGTTCAGCGGCCTGTTCACCCAGGGCATGGTCACGCATGAGAGCTACCGCAGCGCCAGCGGCGCCTGGCTGTATCCCGAGGAGACCGTGGCCGCTGCGGATGGGCAGTTGGTCGAGCGCGACACCGGCGCCCCGGTGACGGTCGGCCGTATCGAGGCGATGTCGAAGTCCAAGCGCAACACGGTCGATCCGGCGGCGATCATCGGCCAATATGGCGCCGACACCGCGCGCTGGTTCATCCTGTCCGACAACCCGCCGGAGCGGGACATGCAGTGGACCGAAACCGGTGTTGTGGGATCGTTCCGGTTCACGCAACGGCTGTATCGCTTGGCGCTGGCGGGGCAGGCGGCCGACCCGGCCGACCTTGCGGCGGCGGCGGACGACCCGCGTGCATACGCTCTCCGTCAGGCCACGCATCGCACCATTGCCGCCGTGACCGACGCGCTGGAAAGTTTCGCCTTCAACGTCGCGGTGGCGCGGGTGCATGAGCTGGTCAACGCCATCGAGCGTGCCGACCGGCAGCAGGCGGGTGAGCCGGCCCCGGCATTGCTGGCGGTGCGGGCGGAGGCGGTGCGGACATTGGTTCGCCTGATCGGGCCGATGATGCCGCATCTGGCCGAGGAGCTGAACGCGCGCATCCTGGGCGAGGACGCGCCCCTGGTGGCGCTGTCCGGCTGGCCGGTGGCGGAGGCGGCGCTGCTGGTCGCCGACACGCTCACCATCGGCATCCAGGTGATGGGCAAGCTGCGCGGCTCGATCCAGGTGGCCCTCGACGCCGACGAGGCGACCGTGCTGGCGGCGGCGGCGGCCGAGGAGAATGTCGCGCGGGCGTTGGCGGGCCACGCTGTGCGGCGGCGGATCTACGTGCCGGGCCGGATCGTGAATTTCGTGGTGGGGCAAGGAACATGACGAGTCGCCGAGGCATGGGCCGGAGAAGTCTCGCGCGCGGCGGTCTCGGCGCGCTGGGAGTGGCACTGCTGAACGGCTGCGGCTGGTCGCCCGTCTATCGCGCCGCAGGGCCGGCCAGCCCCGATGTGGCGGCGGCGCTGGCGGCGGTGAACGTGCGGCTGATCCCGGAGCGTTCGGGCCAGTTGTTGCGCAACGCCCTACAGGAACGGCTGGAGCGGGGCTATGGCGCCGCCGCTCCCCGCTACGACCTGGCGACATCGTTCACGCTGGCGGAGGAGGGCGTGGCCATCGCCCAGGACAGCACCAGTACCCGCATCCGCATCACCGGCACGGCGGTGTTCACCTTGCAGGCGCATGACGCCGGCCAGTCGACATTGCTCTCCGGCACCGCGCGGTCGCTCGACGGCCTGAATGCGATCGGCCAGGAGTTCTTTTCCCAGGATCTGGAGCGGGAGGCCGTCACCCGGCGCATCGCCGAGGCGCTGGCCGACCAGATCGCCTTGCAGATCGCCGCCTACTTCCACCGGACGCCGCAGACCGCGTGAAGGTCGATGCGCGCGGCTTCGAGGCCTTGCTGCGCGCGCCGGACCGCATCCAGGCGGTGCTGCTGTTCGGCGAGGATGCCGGCCTGGTGCATGCCCGCGCGGCCACCCTGGTGCGGACCGTGGCGGGCCGACTGGATGACCCGTTCCTGGTCACCGAACTGAGCCCCGAGCAGATCAAGAAAAATCCCGGCGGCGTGGCCGATGCGGTGGCCACCCTGCCAATGGGTGGCGGCCGCATGGTGGTCCGCGTCCGCGATGCCGGTGACGCCATGCTCGGCGCGGTGCAGGCAATGCTGGAGGGCCAGGGGCCGGCATCGACGCGACTTGGCCTGCTGGTGCTGGAAGCCGGGGCGCTGACGCCGCGCTCCAAGCTGCGCGTGCTGTTCGAGCGCGCGGCGGGCGCTACGGCGGTGGCCTGCTACCCGTTGGAGCCGCCCGCCTTGGCCAAGCTGTTGGGGGCGGAGCTACGTGCCGCCGGGCTTTCGCTGGAGGCGGACACGCTTGCATTGCTGGCCCGGCTGGCGGGTCCAGGCATGGAGACGGCTCGCGGCGAGGCGGCGAAGCTCGCTTTGTATATGGGCGCGACCACGGCTGTATCGGCTGAGGACGTGCTGGCCTGCTGCGCCGGCGATGCCGCCGGGCTGGCCGATGACGCCTATCAGGCCGCTGCCGCAGGCAATGTGGCGAATGCGGATGCGGCACTGGAACGGGCCATGGCCGAAGGCGCCACCGCCGTCGGGATCGTTCGCGGCGCCTTGCTGGCGTTCCAGCGGCTGCGTCAGGCGGCCTTGCTGGTCGCCGGCGGAATGAGCGCCGCCGATGCCGGGCGCGCGTTGCGGCCGCCGGTGTTCTTCCGGCAACAGGCGCCATTCGCACGCGCGATGACACTGTGGAGCGTCGCACGCCTGGACTACGCACTGAGCGAGCTTTGGGCGTGCGAACGCGCTTGCAAGAGCACCGGCTCACCCGCCGAGTTGCTGGCACGGCGCGCGGTGTTGTCCTGCGCGCAGGAGGCGGCACGACGCGCTGCTCGTGCGCGAGTCAATGCATGATCGGGTTGATCACGAGAAGGTAGGCGAGGGCTGGCCCTCGACCCATTGGGGCCGCAGGCCCCAAACCCCATTGCTTAAGACAAGAGGATTGCAAAGGCTCAGCCTTTGCTGGGGTCCAGGGGCAAAGCCCTTGGCCTTGCCTAGCTCTGGCCAAGTAACTGAATGATGCCGTCGAGCTGGTCCAGTGTCTGATAGCTGAGGATGATCCGCCCACCCGGTCCTGTGCTGCGGATGCTGACGCGCAGGCCCAGGCGTTCGCTGAGGTCATGCTCCAGCGCCTGGATATCGGGATCGACTGGCCGGGGCGTGGCTGGCGGCCTCGACTCGCCGCGTTGTGCGCTGCCTGCGAGCGTCTCGGTCTGGCGCACGTTCAGGCCGCGGTCGATCACCGCCTGCGCCGCCGCGGTCGGGTCCGGGTGTGTCAACAGCGCGCGGGCATGTCCGGCGGACAATTGGCCATTGCGGACGGCTGCCTGCACCTGTTCAGGCAGGTTGAGCAACCGCACCGTGTTGGCGACATGGCTGCGGCTTTTTCCGACGACGTTGGCGAGCGCGTCCTGGGTGAACCCGAAATCCGTTGACAGCCGCCGGAAACCCTCCGCCTCCTCGATGGCGTTCAGATCGTGGCGTTGCAGGTTCTCGACCAGTGCCGCCGCCGAGGCCTGCGCGTCGGTCATCATGCGGATGAGGCACGGTACTTCCGCAAGCTCTGCCCGTTGCGCCGCCCGCCAGCGCCGTTCGCCGGCGATGATCTGGAAGCGGCCATGGGCCTGCGGATCGGGCCGCACCAGCAATGGTTGCAGGATGCCCTGCTCACGCACCGAACGCACAAGCTCGTCGAGGCTGGCCGGGTCGATGGGGCCGCGCGGCTGGAACGGGTTTGGCGACAGCGACTCCACGGGGATGGCGCGGGAATGGCGGTCGCTGTCGCCGCCGAGCGAAGCGTCACCCATGAGCGATGCCAACCCTCTCCCCAGCCGTGACCCCGCCTCACGCCCGCTCATGCTGGCCGCCGCAGTGCTGCGGGCACATGTCGCGTCTGGCGTTGGCTCAGCTCTTCAGCCAGGCGCGCATAGGACAACGCGCCGGGCGAGCGTGGGTCGTAGGTGGAAACCGGCTGACCGTGACTGGGTGCTTCGGAGATGCGGACGTTGCGGGGGATGACCGTCTCCAGGATCTTGTCGCCAAAGAAGCTGCGTGCATCGGCGGCGACCAGTTCGGACAGGTTGTTGCGGCGATCGAACATGGTCAGCAGGATGCCTTCGATCTGCAAGCCGGGATTGAGTTTTTGACGGACCGTGGCGATGGTCCGCATCAGGTGCGCCAGGCCCTCCAGGGCAAAGAACTCGCATTGCAGCGGGATCAGCACGGCGTCCGCCGCCACCAGGGCATTGATGGTGAGCAGGCCAAGCGATGGCGGGCAATCGATGACGACGGCGTGGTACTCGGTCAATACTCCGAGACGGTTCAGGGCGGCCTGTAGCTGATGCTCCCGCTGGGCGATGCCGACCAGCTCGATTTCGGCGCCCACCAAGTCCATGTTGGCTGGGATAAGCGACAGCCGGGCGACCCCGGTTGCCTGTGGCAGCAAGTTGGCCGCGTCAGCGTCGGTCAGCAATCGGTAGCTGTCATTCTCGGTGGAGCCGCGACCGCTGCCAAGGTTGGTGGAGGCGTTGCCCTGTGGATCGAGGTCGATGAGCAGGATACGGTCGCCACGAGCCGCCATTGCGGCGGCCAGGTTGACGGCGGTGGTGGTTTTGCCGACGCCCCCCTTTTGGTTGGCCACGGCGATGCAACGGGGGGCGACGAATTTCGGTAGCTTCGGCTCAGATCGGACGGACATTGCGCAACTTCAAAATACTCCCTCGGGTATCGGTCAAGCTAGGGATCAAGTCGAGGTCAAACGCAAAATCCTGCCGTGCTTCGTCTATCTCCGCACGTGCTGACCCACCTTTCAACAACAGGTATGTCGCGATGTCGCGCTGGGCTGCGGGAGTGGCCGTCAAGATGTGCCGGAGCGGGGCGAACGCGCGCGCGGTGATCAGTGGCGCCAGCGAACGCTTAAGCTCGAAGCGTCCGTTGAACACTTCGGCCGGGGCGCTGGTCACACGAATGGCCTCGTTCAAAAAGGCGGCTTTGCGGCTGTCGGACTCCACCAGGGTGAAATATGTGCCGGTCGCAATGGCGAGTACGAGGCCGGGGAAGCCGGCGCCGCTGCCGACATCGACCGCATGGGTAACGTCCTGCGACATCGAAGCCTGCAACTGTAGGCAATCGGCGACATGGCGAGTCCAAAGATCGGGGATTGTGGAACGTCCGACAAGGTTGACGCGCGCCGCCCATCGCTCCAGCAATGCGACATATCGCTCGAGGCGCACCATTGTTTCACGTGGAACACTGTCCAACAACTCTTGTGCAGCGCTCATAGTGATCGTCCCCGTCCTTTCCACATGCACGAAGGTCCGACAGGGATCAGCCCGTTCGACCAATCGATTTCGCGCCACGCACACGTCCCACACGCATCGAATCCTGAAGAGGCTGAGTTCATGACCGAAGCGATTCGTATGCACGCCACTGGAGGGCCTTCGGTCCTACAATGGGAGCATGTGCCTACGCCAGAACCCGCGGCCAATGAAATACTGCTGCGACATGAGGCGATCGGGCTGAACTATATCGACGTCTACTTTCGCACCGGCGTCTACAAGACGCAGTTGCCCGCGATCATCGGCCTTGAAGGCGCCGGCGTCGTCCTGAAGGCCGGAGCTGCCGTGACCGATATCAGACCTGGGGACCGGGTGGCTTATTGCGGTGGGCCGCCCGGGGGCTATGCCACCGAACGGGTGCTGCCGGCGGACCGAGCGGTGCCCTTGCCGGATTGGATGCCGGCCGCCACTGCGGCTGCGGTTATGCTGCAAGGCATCACCGCGCATTACCTGCTGCATCGGACCTTCGTGGTCCGTCCAGGTGTCACCATACTGGTGCATGCCGCCGCCGGCGGGGTGGGGCTGTTCCTGTGCCAATGGGCGCGGCATCTGGGCGCGCATGTCATTGGCGTGGTGTCCTCGGCCGCCAAGGCGGACATTGCCCGGGCGTATGGCGCGGCGGAGGTGATCGTCGGCTATGACGACCTGCCCGCGACGGTGAAGCGGCTGACCCATGGCGCGATGGTGCCGGTCGTCTATGACAGCATCGGGCGCGACACCTTCGAGGCCAGCCTGGACTGCCTGGCGCCGTTGGGGCTGATGGTCAGCTTCGGCAATGCATCCGGCCCGGTGCCCCCGGTCGATATCAGCCAACTCGCCGCCAAGGGCAGCCTGTTCCTGACCAGGCCCAGCCTTGCCACCTATATGGCCAAGACCAGCGAATTGCGCAGCGCCGCCGCGACGCTGTTCGAGGCGGTCCGTAGCGGCGCCATCAGTGTGGCGGTGAACCAGAGCTTCCCGCTGCGCGAAGCCGCTGCCGCCCATGCGGCCTTGGAGGCGAGGCAGACCACCGGCAGCACCATCCTGGTGCCATAAGGGCTCGGTCTTCCTGGCGGCGTCATACCCGATCGCGTATAGCGGTCTCACCAGGAGGCGGGAATCCATCGATGCGGCGGATATTGGTGAGCGGGCTGCTGCTGCTGTCGCTGCTGTTTGGGCCTGTCTCGCAGGCGCATGCGGAGGGCCTGATCGTGTTCGCGGCTGCCAGCTTGACGGACGTGATGAAGCAGGTCGCATCACGTTGGCAGGCAAACGGCCATGAGGCGTTGCGCTTCAATTTCGCTGCCAGTTCGACCTTGGCACGCCAGCTCGACCAGGGTGCCACGGCCAGCATCTTCGCTTCCGCCGACAGGCAATGGATGGATTGGGCAGCCACGCGGCATTTGCTTGCGGCCGACACCAGGCGTGACCTGCTGGGAAACAGCCTCGTCATCGTCGTGCCCGCCAGCAACCTGACGGCCGCGACACACGGTATGCCCGACCTGATGACCTTGCTGGGAGCCAATGGACGCCTCGCCGTGGGCGACCCTAGCCACGTCCCGGCGGGCATCTACGCGCAGCAATCGCTCACTCAACTGGGCCTGTGGGCACGCCTGGAGCCGCGTCTGGCGCGGGCCGACAGTGTGCGCTCCGCGCTGCAACTGGTCGCGCGTGGCGAGGCGCCGGTCGGCATCGTCTATGCCACCGATACCGCCCTGGTGCCGAATGTCCGGATTTTGGGAGTCGTCCCGGACGCCAGTCACGAGCCGATCGTGTACCCGTTCGCCGTCACCCGCGCTGGCGACACCCCGCAAGCGCGCGCCCTGCTCGGCTTCCTTGCCGGCCCGGAGGCGCGCGCGCTGTTCCAGGCGGCGGGCTTTCAGGTGCTGGGAACTCCCTGATGTGCTGACGGCACATGACTGGGTCATCGTCCACCTCACCCTGGTGGTGGCCGCACGCAGCACCGTGTGCGGCCTGCCGTTGGCGCTTCTGCTGGCATTGCTGTTGTCGCGCGGGCGCTTCGCCGGCCGCGCCGTGCTCGACGCGCTCGTGCATCTGCCCATCGTGTTGCCGCCGGTGGTGATCGGCTGGATGTTGCTGATGCTGTTGGGCGTACGTGGGCCGATCGGCGCCGTATTGCTGGCCCAGTTCGGCATCCGGCTGGTGTTCACCACCTGGGGCGCGGCCATCGCCTGCATTGCCATGACATTGCCGCTGATGGTGCGGCCAATCCGCCAGGCGCTCGATGCCGGCGAGGCGGCGCTCGAACAGGCTGCCCGCACCTTGGGGGCCGGTCCGCTCGACCGCCTGCTCACGATCACCTTGCCGTTGGCGGCACCCGGTATCCTGGCGGCGGCATTGATCGGGTTCGCCGCCTGCCTCGGCGAGTTCGGCGCGGTCATCACCTTCGCCGCCAACATCCCCGGCCAGACCCAGACGTTGCCGTTGGCGATCTACAGCGCGTTGCAGAGTGCCGGTGGCGATGCCACCGCGGCTCGCCTATCCATCATCTCCGTCGTGCTGGCGCTCGTGTTGCTGCTGGCGGCGGATGCGGGTGGGCGCTGGCTGGATCGCCGTATCGGCCGATGATCGAGGTGGCGCTCCGGCATCGCCAGGGTGGTTTTACCCTGGATGTCGCGTTCAGCGCGCCCTCGCCCCAGGCGACCGTCCTGTTCGGGCCATCCGGCGCTGGCAAATCCACCATCGTCGCCGCCGTGGCCGGCCTGTTGCGGCCACAATCCAGTCGCGTGGCCCTGGGCGGCGCCATCCTGTCCGACAGCGAGGCCGGGATCTGGCTGCGCCCGGAGGCGCGGCGGATCGGCATGGTGTTCCAGGAGCCGCGCCTGTTCCCGCATATGAGCGTCGCCGCCAACCTGGCCTATGGCCAACGCCGTGCCCCGCCGGGGCCGATCGGTACTAAGCGGGTGGTCGAGCTCCTTGCCTTGCGTCCCTTGCTGCGGCGGCAGCCGCACACGCTGTCGGGGGGCGAACGCCAGCGCGTGGCGATTGGCCGGGCGGTGTTGTCGCAACCGCGCCTGCTGCTGATGGACGAGCCGCTCGCCAGCCTCGATGCCGCCCGCAAGGCGGAAATCCTGCCGTTCCTGGCACAGTTGCGCGACACGCTCGGCATCCCGATTGTTTATGTCACGCATGCGATGGACGAACTGGTGGCACTGGCCGATCACGTCGTCATGCTGGACGCCGGCCGCCTGATGGCTCAGGGGACGCTGGAGCATCTCTCAGCCCAGAGCGGTGTGGCCCTGGCAGCCCGCGACGATGCCGGCAGCGTGCTCGTGGCAACCGTGCTCGCCCATGACACAGCGCGCCGCCTGACCCTGCTGCGCGCCCATGCGCTGGAACTGTGGGCGCCGCTGCTGCCGCTATCGGTGAGCGCCCGGTGCCGTATCCGCGTGCTGGCGCGGGAGATCATCCTGGCGACGGCGGCGCCCCGGGAAATCAGCCTGCACAACATCATCCCCGGCCACGTCCGGGCGGCCAGCATCGACCAGCGCCGCCATACCGCCATGGTCGAGATTGCGGCGGGCGGTTGCGTGCTGCTGGCCCGGGTGACGCCGGACGCGCTGGTCCGCCTGCAACTGGCGCCGGGAGCGCCGGTGCTGGCGTTGATCAAGTCGGTCTCGGTGGAGCTGATCGTCGCGGCTTGATGCCGATCACGCCATGACGATTGCACACAGTGAGGAAGCGCTTCTTTTTGTAAAAAGAAGCAAAAACCTTTTCTCCGCCGATGCGCGAGGTAGAGCAAACGCACGCTTAATCAGTCAAAGTTTTTTGGTGCTTTTTTGCAAAAAAGCACTGCTTGCCTGGCTTTTTGGAGAGGCATTATCAGTGCGCCTCCGCCCAGGTCCGCCCGGTCCCGGTCTCCACCACCAGCGGCACCGACAATGTTGCCGCCGCCTGCATCACCGACTGTGCCAGGGCGGCGGTGGCGGAGGCCTCCGCCTCGCTCGCCTCGAACAGCAGTTCGTCATGCACCTGCAACAGCAGCCGTGCCGACAGCCCGGCGTCGCGCAGTGCCTGTGGCAGGCGCACCATGGCCCGTTTGATGATGTCGGCGGCTCCGCCCTGCAACGGCGCGTTGCTCGCCTGGCGTTCGGCGTAGCTGCGCATGGCCGCGTTCTTTTCGGCGATGCCGGGCACCCAGCAGCGCCGCCCGAACGGGGTCAGCACGAAGCCATAGCTGCGCGCCTCCTCGCGGGTGCGTCGGATGTAGTCGCGAATGGTGGGATAGCGGGCGAAATAGGCCTCGATATAGCCGCGCGCCTCGCCCGGCTCGATGCCGAGCTGCCGGCCGAGGCCGAATGCGCTGATGCCGTAGATGATGCCGAAGTTGATCGCCTTGGCGCGGCGGCGGGTGGCGCTGTCCATCCGCGCCATCGGCACGCCGAACACCTCGCTGGCGGTGCGGGCGTGGATGTCCTCACCGGCGCGGAAGCTGTCGCGCAGGGCCGGGATGTCGGCGACATGGGCCAACAGCCGCAACTCGATCTGCGAGTAGTCGGCGCTGATCAGCACATGCCCCGGCTCGGCCACGAAGGCGCGGCGGATGCGCGCCCCTTCCTGGGTGCGGATCGGGATATTCTGCAAATTGGGATCGGTCGAGGACAGCCGCCCGGTGCTGGTGAGGGCCATCGCGAAGCTGGTGTGGACGCGCCCGGTGGCGGGGTTGATCTGCTCGACCAGCGCGTCGGCGTAGGTCGATTTCAGCTTGGCCAGTTGCCGCCACTCCAGCACCCGCGCCGGCAACGCCTCGCCCTGGTCCGCCAGCGCCTGCAACACCGCGGCGTCGGTACCCCAGGCGCCGGTCTTCATGCGCTTGCCTCCCGGCAACTTCATGCGGTCGAACAGCACCTCGCCGAGTTGCTTGGCGCTGCCGATGTTGAAGCTGTCGCCGGCCAGCCGGTGCGCCTCCGCCTCGATCACCGCCATGCGCGCGGCGAAATCCAGGCTCATGGCGCGCAGATCGTCGGCATCCACCTTTACCCCGGCGCGCTCCATGTCCATCAGCACCGGGGTCAGCCGGCGCTCCATCTGCTCATAGATGGACAACGCCTTCGCCTCGCGCAGCCGGGGCCGCAGCACCTGCCACAACCGCCATGCCATGTCGGCGTCCTCGGCGGCATAGGCGGTGGCGCGGTCGAGTGGCACCTGTGCGAACGGCAGCCGTGCGCGCCCGGTTCCGGTGACCTGGTTGTAGGAGATCGGCGTGTGGCCGAGATGGAGTGCGCATAGTTCGTCGAGCCCGTGGCCATGGCGTCCGGCGTCGAGCGCGCAGCTTATCAGCATCACGTCGTCGGTGGGCGTGGCATGTGGAGCGCCCGCGCCGGTCAGGATCAGTTGATCGAATTTTTCGTTCTGGAACACCTTCAGCACCGCCGGATCGACCAGCATCGGCGCGAGTGCGGCGAGCGCGTCCGCAACAGCGATCTGTGGCCCTTCCGCCGTGTGGCGCAATGGCACATAGCAGGCACGGCCGGGCGCGGTCGCGAGCGAAAAGCCGATCAGGCTGGCACGCAGGGCGTCCAGGCCGTCCGTCTCGGTGTCGATGGCGATGACGCCGGCGGCCACGCCCTCCGCCACCCAGCTTTGCAGGTCGTCCAGTTTGGTGACACAGGCATACGGGCCGAAGCTCTCCCCAGGCGCTCCCGGTCCAGCCGGCTCGGCGGCGGGCTGCCCGGTGAACGCCAGTTGGCCTTGCGGCGCACCCCTTGGCATCACCTCGCCGCCGTCCAGGCCGAGGCGGGTGGCGGTGCTGCGGAACCCCTGCTCGTGCAGCCATGCGCGCAGCACGCCGCGCTGCGGCTCCCGCACCACCAGGCTCTCGATCGTCTCCGGCAGCGGCGCGCGGTCGTCCAGCGTCACCAGCACGCGCGACAGGCGTGCCTGCTCGGCGTAGGCAATGAGCAGGTCACGGCGCTTCGACGGCTTCATGGCGGGGGCTGCGGCGAGCGCGCCTTCGAGGTCGCCGTATTCGACGATGAGCTGTGCCGCACCTTTTGGGCCGATGCCGGGCACGCCGGGCACATTGTCGACGCTGTCGCCCATCAGCGCCTGCACGTCGATCAGCTTGTGCGGCGGCACCCCGAACTTCTCGATCACGTCGGCCGCGCCAATCGGCTTCTGCTTGATGGGGTCGAGCATGTCGACGCCTTCGCGCACCAACTGCATCAGGTCCTTGTCGGACGAGACGATGGTGGTGCGCCCGCCCATCTCGCCACAGGCGCGCGCATAGGCGGCGATGAGGTCGTCGGCCTCCCAGTCCGGCAGCTCGATGGCGGCGACGCCGAACGCGCGCGTGGCCTCGCGCACCAGTGCGAATTGCGGCACCAGCTCGGGCGGCGGCTCCGGTCGGTGCGCCTTATACTGGTCGTACAACCGGTTGCGGAAGGTTGTGCGCCCGGCATCGAAGATCACGGCGATATGGGTGCCGACATGGTCGCGCAGCAGCCGCGTCAGCATGTTGGTGAAGCCGAACACGGCGTTGACGGGCGTGCCATCGGCGCGGTTCATCGGCGGCAGAGCATGGAAGGCGCGGAAGATGAAGCCCGATCCGTCGATCAGGATGAGATGCAGTGCGGACGCATTCGGCGCGGGCGGCCCCGCCTCCATGGCCTCGACCGCCGCATCGAGTGCCAGATCAGCGGCGTCGTCGTCGCCCATGTCAGTGGCCGCCGCCGTTCCCAGCGCCTTCGGCCAGCACGAACTGCCGCGAGCAGTACGAGCAGATGGTGTCACGTCCGGGGATGCGCAGCCACACGCGCGGATGGCCCAGCGCGCCCTGGCCGCCGTCGCATGCAACGGTACGTTCGTCGACCACGATGATCTCGGTGGGCTTGGCCACCGGCGCATGCGGCGTGCCGGGATGCAGCGTGGCGTCGGACGCGGGCGGGACGTAGTCCGGCATGGGTGACTCCCTGATGAGGCAGGCCTCCATGATAGTCGGGCCGCCGGTTGTTTCAAACCCGCCGCACGCCGCGCAGCGTCGGGTTACGCGCCGGGTCCTGCTGTCGGCGAGTGCCGCCTTGCTTGCCGGCTGCGCCGCAATGCCAAGAGTGGCCGCCGAGCGTGGGCACCCGCCGACACTGGACGGCGCCTTCGTCATGTCCGACGGCGTGGCCTTGCCGATGCGGGCCTGGTTGCCGGCGGGCGAGCCGAATGCCGTGGTGCTGGCGCTGCATGGCTTCAACGACAGCCGCGATGCGTTCGAGCTGTCGGCGCCCGATTTCGCCGCCATCGGCATCGCCTTCTATGCGCCCGACCAGCGCGGTTTTGGCGAAGCGGCCGTGCGCGGCGTCTGGGCCGGGGCCGACCAGATGGCCGCGGACGCGCAGGCGATGGCGGAACTTCTGGTGCGCCTGCATCCAGGCAGCAAGCTGTTCCTGTTGGGCGAGAGCATGGGTGGCGCGGTGCTGATGCGGCTGGCCGCCACGCGGCAGGTCGCCGGTGTCGCCGGCTATGTCATGGCGTCGCCGGCGGTGTGGGGCCGCGAGCAGATGGACCTGTTCCTGCGCACCGGGCTGTGGGTGGTCTCGCACGCGGCGCCTGGCTACAGCGTGCGCGACGGCGGGCCGGTGACGGTGCGCGCCAGCGACAACATCGCCGCCCTGCGCCGGCTGTCGCGCGATCCGCTGACGTTGCACGACACCCGCCTCCGCACCCTGCGCGGCTTGGTTGACCTGATGGACGACGCCCTGGCCGCCGCCCCCGCATTCACCGCGCCCGGGCTGTTCCTGTACGGCGGGCATGACGAACTGGTGCCGAAGCCGGCGATGCGCGCGGCATGGCGGATGCTGGGGCGGCATCGGCGGGTTCGGCTGGCCTACTACCCGAACAGCTACCACCTGCTGCTGCGCGACCATGGCCGCGCGGCGCCGATCAACGATATCCTGGGCTGGATGCGGGACCCCGCCGGAATGCTGTTGTCCGGCGCCGACCGCCGCGCCGCCGACTGGATGGCCCACGCCTGATCCGCCACCGCGAATTTGGCGCAAGCCGGACGGCACTCTATGTTTCGCGCAACAGCAATGGGGGACAGCCGGACCATGGAAGACATCGTCATCGTCGCCGCCGCGCGCACGCCGGTTGGCAGCTTCAACGGCGCGTTCGGCTCGGTGCCGGCGCACGTCCTCGGCAGCGTCGCGATCAAGGCCGCGCTGGCCCGCGCGGGACTGGCGCCGGCCGAGGTGG
Source organism: Rhodospirillales bacterium (assembly GCA_043746535.1). Taxonomy (GTDB): domain Bacteria; phylum Pseudomonadota; class Alphaproteobacteria; order Acetobacterales; family Acetobacteraceae; genus CAVRQM01. The sequence continues at coordinate 20,846 of JAYTQW010000345.1, read as the reverse complement.
ACGAGATCATCCTGGGGCAGGTGCTGACCGCCGGACAGGGACAGAACCCGGCCCGCCAGGCGGCGCACATGGCCGGCATCCCGGACGACAAGACCTCGTTCGGCATCAACCAGGTATGCGGCTCCGGCCTGCGCGCGGTCTCGCTCGCGGCGCAGCAGATCCGCGATGGCGAGAGCGCCATCGTGCTGGCCGGCGGGCAGGAGAGCATGAGCCAGGCGCAGCACGCCGCCTACCTGCGCGCCGGCGCCAAGATGGGCGACATGCAGTTGACCGACACGATGATCAAGGACGGGTTGTGGGACGCCTTCCACGGCTACCACATGGGCGTCACCGCGGAGAACGTGGCCCGCGCCTACCAAATCACCCGCGAGCAGCAGGACGCGCTGGCGCTGGGCAGCCAGCAAAAGGCCAGTGCGGCGCAGAAATCCGGGCGCTTCGCCGATGAGATCGCGCCGGTGACGGTCAAGGGCCGCAAGGGCGACACCGTGGTCAGCGACGACGAGTACATCCGTCACGACAGCACCGCCGAGGCGATGGCGAAGCTGCGCCCGGCGTTCGACAAGGCCGGCACCGTGACCGCCGGCAACGCCAGTGGCCTGAACGACGGCGCCGCCGTGCTGGTGGTGATGTCGGCCAAGGAGGCGGCGCGTCGCGGCCTCACGCCGCTCGCCCGCATCGCCAGCTTCGCCACCGCCGGGGTCGATCCGGCGCTGATGGGCACCGGGCCGATCCCCTCCACCCGCAAGGCGCTGGAGCGGGCCGGCTGGACGCTGGACGAGCTCGACCTGATCGAGGCCAACGAGGCGTTCGCGGCGCAGGCGGCGGCGGTGACCAAGGACCTTGGCCTCGACCCGGCGAAGGTGAACGTCAACGGCGGCGCGATTGCCATCGGCCACCCGATCGGCGCCTCGGGCGCGCGCGTGCTGACCACGCTGTTGTACGAGATGGCGCGGCGGGACGCGCATAAGGGTCTGGCGACCTTGTGCATCGGCGGCGGCATGGGTGTGGCCATGTGCGTCGAGCGCTGACGGCCTTTCTTTATGCTCCAGGCGGTTCTAGCGTTTCGCATACCGCTGGTGTTGGCGGCACTTTTATTTGGCCTGCCGCCGCGTCACGCCTGGTCTGCCGCGCCTGACTCAATGGCGTCCGATCCTGGCATGAGCGTAGCGCCAGCCAACTCGCTGCCGGCTAGTTCAGTCGCAGGGTTCGATGCCGAGTCGCACGCTACGGTTGCGGTCACGATTGGGCACGTCACGCTCGACATCCCGCGCAGCATGGTAGTGGGGATGTTCGTCAACCCACTCTACTGCTTATCTGGGCATGGCGTATGCGGCAAGGTTTATGCGCCGCAGTTAGCGTTTCTTTATCCCGGCATGACGCCGATCCCACCGAACCGGATTGCCGAGTTTCGGGTCTTGTCCGCCGCAAGACACCCTGACCTGATCTATGCGGTGCTCGTCGGGCACGACGAGCCAGAGCGGGTCGCCGCATTCGTTGGGCCGTGGAAAGATGATGAACTTGAGCCTGGACCATATGATCTCTATCGAATGCGTACTGTCTCTGGCATTCTAGTCGCTTTTCCAGGAACTATAGATGCGGTCAGAGTAGATACCCCAGTTTCCGGTCAACTTGTTCAGACAGAGCAATGCAACGCTCAAAAATACATAATTGGCGACATACACCTCGCATTCCAATTTAACGCATCTCTCCTGCCCCATTGGGCAGACATAAATCAAAAGCTATCCGGACTTATTGAGTCATTTGCTAGAAAATAGATGTGCATAGGCCCACGCTCCCTGCCGCCCCTGCCAGTGTAGCGCAGAGGCGATCCGGTGCTACGCTGCCGGAAACGGGGCAACGGGAGGGAACCCATGAGCAAGGTCGCATTGGTCACCGGCGGCACGCGCGGCATCGGCGCCGAGATCAGCCGGCAGTTGCAGGCCGCCGGCCGCACGGTGGTCGCCAGCTACGCCGGCAACGACGCCGCCGCCGAGGCCTTCAAGGCCGCTACCGGCATCATGGTGCGCAAGTTCGACGCCGGCAGCTTCGAGGCGTGCGCGGAGGCGGTGGCGGCGATCACCGCCGAGACCGGGCCGATCGAGATCCTGGTCAACAACGCAGGCATCACCCGCGACGCCACCATCGCCAAGCTGTCGCGCGACATGTGGGACGCGGTGCTGGACACCAACCTGGGCAGTTGCTTCAACCTATGCAAGCTGACCTTCGACGCCATGCGCGCGGCCAGGTTCGGCCGCATCGTCAACATCGGCAGCATCAACGGCCAGGCCGGGCAATATGGCCAGGTCAACTACGCCGCCGCCAAGTCGGGCATCCACGGCTTCACCAAGGCGTTGGCGCAGGAGGGCGCCCGCTTCAACATCACCTGCAATGCCATCGCACCCGGCTATGTCGACACTGAAATGGTGCGCGCGGTGCCGCCCGAGGTGCTGCAGAAGATCGTCGCCCGCATCCCGGTAGGGCGGCTGGGTCATGCCGAGGACATCGCGCGCGGGGTGTTGTTCCTCACCTCCGACGATGCCGACTTCATCACCGGATCGACGCTGTCGATCAATGGCGGGCAGCACATGTATTGAGGCGGGCCAACCTCCTCGGCGTCGGTGCCATCGCCAGTTGGGCATTCCTCGCCCTGCTGTCGCGCGCCGCCGCCGCCGTGCCGCCGTTCGAGCTGGTGGCAATCTGCTTCGCCGTGTCCGGCGGATCGGGCCTGCTGCTGCTGGCGGCATTCGGACGGCTGTGCGACCTGCGGCAGCCGCCGTGGGCGTGGGCGCATGGCGTCGGCGGGCTGTTCGGCTTCCACGCGCTGTTCTTCGCCGCCCTCGCCTGGGCGCCGGCTGCGGAGGCGAACCTGCTGAACTACTCCTGGCCGCTGCTGGTGGTGCTGCTGTCCGCCTGGACGCTGGGCCAGCGCCTGCTGCCACGGCAACTGCTCGGCGTGGCGCTCGGCGCGGCCGGTTGCGCGCTGCTGCTGGGCGGCGGCGCGCATTTCAGCGTCGCGGCGCTGCCGGGCTATGTCGCGGCGGCGGCGAGTGCCGTCATCTGGGCGTTCTACTCGGTGCTGGCACGACGGTTCCGCGACGTGCCGACGGGGGCAGTGGCCGGATTCTGCGCCGCGACCGCCGTGTTGGCGGCCTTGTGCCATGCCGCATTCGAGCCGCGCATGATGCCGAGCATCCATGCCTGGATGGCGGCGGTGGCCCTCGGCCTGGGTCCGGTCGGCGGCGCGTTCTTCCTTTGGGACATCGGCATGAAGCGCGGCGACCCACGCCTGCTCGGCACCCTCGCCTACGCGGCGCCGGTCGCCTCCACCTTGCTGCTGTGCGCCGCCGGCTACGCGCCGTTCACGGCCACGCTGCTGGCGGCGGCGGCCCTGGTCGCCGGCGGCGGGCTGCTCGCGGCCATGCCGGCCCGGCCCGGTGTTGCCCTGTCGCTGGCGTCACCGACTTGACCGAAGCAGGATCAGCCATGTCGTCGCTGCCACCGCTGCGCACCGGAAAGCCCCGCCACGAACAGGGCACCCTGCGCCCGGTCGAGGGCCTGGAAATCCCGTTCGGCCTGATCGAGGGCGCGCGTTCCGGCCCGCGCCTGCTGGTCACCGCCGGGGTGCATGGATCGGAGTTCTGCTCGATCGAGGCAGCCTTGCGCCTGCTGCGGACCCGGCCGGAGGACATCGCCGGCACCTTGCTGGTGCTGCCGGTGCTCAACATGCGCGGCTTTCGCGAGCGAGCCATCTACGTCATGCCGGAGGACGGCCGCAACCTGAACCGCATGTTCCCGGGCAGGCCGGACGGCAGCGTCAGCGAACGTCTGGCCGATTGGCTTGTGACCCGTGTGTTCTCACAGGTGGACGCCTATCTCGACCTGCATGGCGGCGATCTGGACGAGGCATTGGCGCCGTTCTCGTTGTTCCCGGCCGGCTCGGCGACGGCGCAGGCGCTGGCCGTCGCGTTCGGCCTGCCGGTCGCCGTCTCGGCCGGCGGCGAGGGCTACACCATCAACGCGGCGCACCGCGTCGGCGTGCCCGGCATCATCGCCGAGGTGAGCGGCAACGGGCTGTGGGACGAGGCCAGCGTGGGCCAACTCTCCACCGGCATCGCCCGCGTCATGCGCCATCTCGGGATGCGGGAGGGCATCGTCGAGTCGCTCCCGGTGGAGCTGATGACCATGTGGGTGCCGGCCGCCCCAGCAGATGGGCTGTGGTATTCGGCCAAGCAGGTGGCGGAGGTGGTCACGGCGGGCGACATCCTGGGCGAGATCCGCGACCTGTTCGGCGTTGTGCTGGCCACGGTGCGCTCGGAGACGAGCGGCACCGTGCTGTACCGGCTTACCAGCCTGTCGGTGAGCCAGGGCGAGGCGCTGCTCGGGGTCGGTACACCGTTGTAGCAGGCGAGGGCGTCGCCCTCGACCCATTGGGGCCGCAGGCCCCAAACCCCATTTCTCAAGACAAGTGAATTGCAAAGGCTCAGCCTTTGCTGGGGTCCAGGGGCAAAGCCCATGGCCTTGCCTATATATGCAGCCTCGATGTTCTCAACAGCCTGTCAGCTTTGGAAATAGGCGAACTTGCGGGTGGCGAGGTCGACCGTGACGGTATCGTCGGGCGTCTTGGCGGCGGTGCCGTCGCTGGCCGGGTGGTATTCGATGCGGAGCTGTGTTGCGGTCACCAGGATGCGCAGGTAGCCGTAGTTCTGGTCGTCGTAGCTTTCCAGCACCACCCGGTCATCGGTGGCCGACGCCGGCTCGATCTCCATCGGCACCCGCAGCGGGCCGGTGGCCTTGCGGGTCAGCTTGCCGAGGCCGTGGCCGCCGCCCCCGGCGATGATGTAGGGGATCTGGGTGTCGCCGTGCGTGCGGGTGAAGCGTTGGTAGTTGTGGGCGTGCGCCGACAGTACCGCGTGCGGCCAGACGCCGACTTCGTTGCAGATGGCATCGATCTCGGTGCGCACGTCGATGCTCCAGCCGTGCTTGGCGCCGGCGGTGTAGGACGGGTGATGGTGCGCCACGATCAACGCGCCGGCGAACTTCTCCCGCTTCACCCGCCCCAGCGCCGCGCGCAGGAAGTCAAGCTGCGAGTCATTCAGTTCGGGAAAGGCGCCGCCCTGGGTCGAGATCACGCCGGGGTCTTCGAGCGTGTTGCTGTACAGCGCCAGGATGCGCACGAACGGCGCCTCGAAGGTGAAGAACACGCCCGGCTGGATCTGCGCGGTGCGGCTGAGGCCGCCAGCTTCCGGCGCGATGCGAAAACCATCGGCGCAGAAGTTTTCAAGGAAGGCGTCCAGGGTGATGGCGTGCGTGTTGGGCGCGATCATGCCGTCATGGTTGCCGGCCAGCGCCAGGATCGGCGCGGGATAGCCGCGATACGGGTCGTAGAACTGGTCGTAGTAATACAGCCGCTCGCCGAAGTTGTAGATCACATCGCCCAGATGGAAGTAGAACAGCGGCACCTCGCCGGCATTCGCCTCCTGAAAGTCGCCGATCATCTTGTCGGCGACCAGGTTCTGCGGGTCGGGGCCGCGCGTGTTGCCGGTGTCGCCGACCGAGTGGAACACCAGCCTGCCGGCCTTGGTCACCGCCGCCACGGTGTCGGCGCCTCGCGCGCCGAGCACCTGCGCCAGCGTCAGCACCGGCTCCGGCAGGCCGCGCGGCGCCGGGAACGGCAGCGGTTGCAGGGCGTGGCTCTTGTTCTGCGCATCGAGCGTCTTGTAGGCCTCGGTGTCGTTGCTGTGCCGGACGGTGAACTGGGTCGGATCGACCGTCGCCACCGGCTGCGCGAACACCGGCTGGTCGACCGCGTGCGATTGGGTATTGTCGATCGGCACCGAGGGATTCGTTGGCACGTTGTAGCCAAGATCTGGTGGCGAGCCGCGCTTTGGCTTGCGCGATGGCGTCCTGGTCATGTTGGCACTCCTTGCGTCCTACTCACATCCGAACGCTCGCAGGCAGGTATGGAGGCGGCAAATTACAGTTTGGCGACAGTGTCTTCGCGACCGCGTCACTCCGCCGCCGCCGCCGCCGCCGCCGCCGCCGCCGTGGCCTGACCCGCCACCGGTGGCGCCGGGGTACGCCGTACCCGCAACCGGCGGATGCGGCGCGCGTCGGCGTCCAGCACGCGGAACTCGAAGCCGCTCGGGTGGCTCAACACCTCGCCGCGCGCCGGCACCCGGCCGGCCAGGGTGAACACCAACCCGCCCACGGTGTCGATGTCGGCCTCGCGCTCGTCGTCGGTCAGCACGGCGCCGAGACGGGTCTCGAAATCCTCCACCGGCAGGCGGGCATCGAGATCGAGCGCGCCATCGGCCCGCTCCGTCACCATCGGACCGGCAATCTCGTCATGCTCGTCGGAGATGTCGCCGGTGATGGTCTCGACGAGATCTTCGATCGTCACCAGCCCGTCGATGCCGCCGTATTCGTCCACCACCAGCGCCAGGTGCATCCGTGCCTGCCGCATCTGCAACAGCAGGTCGAGCACCGGGATCTGCGGCGCCACCATCAACGGCTTCCGCAGGATGGCCTCGAGCTGGAACGCCTCCGGCCGGCCGACATAGGCGTACACGTCCTTGATGTGGACCATGCCGATCACGTCGTCGAGTTCGTCGCGGTACACGGGAAGCCGGGAGTGACCCTCCAGTCGCAGCAGCGACAAAGCCTGATCCAGCGTCACGTCGGCGCGCATGGCGACAATGTCGGCGCGGGGGATCATCACGTCGTCGGCGGTGGTGCCGCGCAGCCGCAGCACATTGTCGATCAGCGCCCGCTCCTGCCGGTCGAGTTCCGGCAAGCCACCGCCCGGCCCGGCCTTGGCCGCCTCATGCACCAGCTCGGCGATGCTGTCGCGCATGGAGAACTCGGCGCCGCGCCGCAGCAGCCGGGCACGCAACAGGTCGAGCAGTCCCAGCCGTGTGCCGCTCATCGGGTGCGCCACGGGTTCGGCACACCGATGCGGGCAAGTGCCCTTGCCTCGGCCATCTCCATCCGCCGCGCCTCGCCGGCGCCGCCATGATCGTGGCCGTCGAGATGGAGCGCGCCATGGATGACCAGATGCGCCAGATGATGCGCCGGCCTGCGCCCGGCGGCGGCGGCCTCACGCCGGACAACGCCCTGGGCCAGAATGATCTCACCGCACATGCCCGGCGCCGGCGCCTCGAACGTCAGCACGTTGGTCGGCTTGTTGCGGCCACGATGCGCGGCATTCAGGCCACGCACCACGCGGTCGCTGGTCAGCACCACGCTGGCGGGGATGCCGGCCACCCGCAGCGCGCGGGCCACCACCAGATCGGCGCGCGGCACCAGGCGGCGCCACCCCGGATCGTCGAGACTTATCTGGAACCCCGCTCCCTGCCCCTCAGGGATCGCGGGGCCGCTACTGCCATCCGGGCTGATCGAACTGCTCCAACTATGGGTTAGGCACGGCTACTTGCCCGACGGCACGTTGTCGGCGGGCGCCGGCGCGCGGGTGCGCTGGCGCTCCTTTTCGGCGGTGGCACGCTGGTCATAAGCATCGACGATGCGGGCCACCAGCGGATGCCGTACCACATCGCGCTTATCGAAACGACATACCCCGATTCCGGCGACGCCTTCCAGCGTGTCGAGCGCATCCTTCAGGCCGGAGCGGGTGCTGCCGGGCAGGTCGATCTGGGTCAGGTCGCCGGTGATGACCATGCGGGTGCCCTCGCCCATGCGGGTCAGGAACATCTTCATCTGCACCGAGGTGGTGTTCTGCGCCTCGTCCAATATGACGAAGGCGTGCGCCAGCGTGCGGCCGCGCATGAACGCCAGCGGCGCCACCTCGATCTCGCCGGTGGCCATGCGCCGGATCACCTGGTCGGCCGGCATCATGTCGCCGAGCGCGTCGTATAACGGGCGCAGGTACGGGTCGATCTTGTCCTTGAGGTCGCCCGGCAGGAAGCCCAGCCGCTCGCCCGCCTCCACCGCCGGGCGCGACAGGATGATGCGGTCGACCCGCCCGGCGGTGAGCATCGCCACCGCCTGCGCCACCGCCAGATAGGTCTTGCCGGTGCCGGCCGGGCCGATGCCGAACGTCATCTCGTATTTGCCGAGCGCGTCGATATACTCGGCCTGGCCCGGACTGCGCGGGCCCACCGCGCCGCGGCGGGTGCGGATCGCCGGCAGGTCGGACAGCGGCAGCCGGGGATCGTCCACCTCGCTCATGCGCACGGCCGCGTCCACATCGCCCAGGCTGATGCCCTCGCCGCGCACCAGCCGCGCATACAGGCCGTTCAGCGCCGCCTGCGCCGCTTCCACCCGCGCCTGTTCGCCGGCGATGGCCACACGGTTGCCGCGACACGACAGGCGGACGCCCAGCGCCTGTTCCAATCGGACCAGATGCCGGTCGTGGTCGCCCAGCAACAGCGGCAGCAGGGCGTTGTCGTTGAAGTGCAAGGTCACGGCCTTGCCCGGAGTCTGGGCCGAGGCGTTGTGCAAGGCGGCTGGGCCAGCCGAGTGGGTGGCGATCTGGTTTAGGCGCAAATTCGCTCCTGTCGTTCGGGGTGCAGTGTTCCAGTCAGGGATGTGGGACGTCCGGCGAGAATCTTCATCATCACCTCTTGGCCAATCAGGCTTTCCGGCCCCTCGGCATGGACGGGTTGCAGCCAGGGCGTGCGGCCGCCGATCTGGCCGGGGCGGCGGCCCGCCCCGGTCACCAGCACCGGGACCACGAGGCCGGTGCTGGCCGCGTTGAACGTCGCCTGCTGCTCGCGCAGCAATGCCTGTAGCGTTTGCAGCCGCCGGTCCTTCTCCGCCTCGTCGACCTGACCGGGCGCGGCGGCGGCGGGGGTGCCGGGGCGGCGCGAGTATTTGAAGCTGAACGCCTGCGCGAAGCCCACCTGCCGCACCAGGTCGAGCGTCGCCTCGAAATCCACCTCGGTCTCGCCGGGGTGGCCGACGATGAAGTCCGACGACAGCGCGATGTCCGGCCGCGCCGCGCGCAACTGCCCGACCAGACCGAGGTAGTGGGCGACCGTGTGCCGGCGGTTCATCGCCGCCAGCATGCGGTCGGAGCCGGACTGCACCGGCAGATGCAGGAACGGCATCAGCGCCGGCACCTCGGCATGGGCGGCGATCAGGCTGGCGTCCATGTCGCGCGGGTGCGAGGTGGTGTAGCGGATGCGCAGCAGGCCCGAGACGGCGGCAAGCCTGCGCACCAGCGCGCCGAAATCGGATATATGCCCGCCCGCGTCCAGGCCGTGCCAGGCGTTGACGTTCTGGCCCAGCAGCGTGATCTCACGCGCGCCGTGGGCGACCAGAGCCTCCGCCTCCGCGACGATGGCGGAGACCGGGCGGCTGCTCTCGGCACCGCGCGTGTAGGGAACCACGCAGAAGCTGCAGAACTTGTCGCAGCCTTCCTGGATGGTCAGGAACGCGGTGACGCCCTGTGCGCCGGCCTGCGCCGGGAGCTGGTCGAACTTCTCCTCGACCGCGAAATCGGTCTCGATCACCGCACCGGCGGCGCGGCTGGCGCGGGCCACCATCTCCGGGAGGCGGTGATAGGTCTGCGGGCCGAGCACGATATCGACATACGGCGCGCGGGCGAGGATTTCGGCGCCCTCGGCCTGCGCCACGCAACCGGCCACGGCAAGGATGGTGCGCTTCCCGGCGGTGGCGCGCGCGTCCTTCGCCACACGCAGGCGGCCAAGTTCGGAGAACACCTTCTCCGCCGCGCGGTCGCGGATGTGGCATGTGTTGAGGATCACCATGTCGGCGTCCTCGGCGCCATCGGCCGGGGAATAGCCGAGCGGGCGCAGCACGTCGGCCATCCGCCCGCTGTCATAGACGTTCATCTGGCAGCCCCAGGTGATCATATGCAGGCGCTTGGGGTGCTGATCGGTCGTCAAGGTGGCCGCCCTCCTGTCCGTTGCGCGGTCATGCGCAAGCTGGAGGGAGCAATGCTGCCCGGGTTGCCGCTGGTCAAGCGGCGGGCACGCTCGGTTGGATTGCGGATCGAACCATGAGCATCAGCATGCCCGATGAACGGGCGTGGTTGTCAACCGATCCTGACGACGGACACGAGCTGTTCATGGCGCTGTCATGCGAATGCCGCAGCGGCGGCGTCGCTGCCCTGCGATGCGGCGTCGCCGAGCGGGCGGGCGGGACGGTTCTGGCGCAATGTCGCGGCGCCTCCGGCGACGGCGGCCCAGCATGCCTGCGACAGCGCCTTGCGGTCGGCGAAGTGGCGCGGGTCGAGCGGCGCGTGCAGCAGCACAGTGGCGCGCAGGCCGCGATGCTGCGCCAGCCGCCAGAAATGCGAGGCGATATCCATGTCGCCATACCAGGCGAACAGTGGCCGCGTGGCGCGTCCGGTCGGCAGGAAGGCGAGCCGGTCGTACACCACCGAGACCGGCTGCACGATCGGCGGCAGCCCGGCCGCGGTCGCCGGCAGTTCGGCGATGGACAGGAACGCGGAGCGGAACGGCATCACGCGAGAGCCGTCCGAGGTGGTGCCTTCCGGGAACAGGATCAGGTTGTCGCCGCCGGCGAGGCGTGCCCGCATGTCGTCGCGCTCGCGCCCGGTGGCGGTGCGGCGGCGGGCGATGAACACGCTGCGGCCCAGCCGCGCCACCCAGCCGATCAACGGCCAGCCGCCGACCTCGTGCTTGGCGATGAAGCAAGCCTCCAGCCTGCCGCCCAGCACCAGGATGTCGAGCCAGGAGGAATGGTTGGAGACGAACACGACCGGGCGGCCATCGGCGGTGCGCCGCGCCGGCTGGCCGATGGTGCGCACCGACAGGCCGAGCAGCCGGCACACGCACGACCAGTAGAGGCGCGCGAACACCACCTTGGCGGGACCGGGCAGCACGATCAGGAGCGCCTGCACGACGATGCTGAGCGCGGTCCAGGCCAGGATCGTCGTGGCCCGACGGATGGCGCGGAGCGGGCGTAGGATGCGGCGGCTGGGATTGGCCGGCAGCACGAAGCCGTTCTCGTCCATCTCGCCCCACGCGCGGCGCAACAGGGGGACGCGCTTGCGGACGGAACGCGGCGGAGCGAACTGCACCATGCCGAAAGCATAGCGTGCGGCACAGGTTGCAACAATGACAGGGTGATGATGTTTGCTTGATTCCCGCGTGGCCAGTGCGGCGATTAGGGTTGCAGCTTCGTGCTTTCCTGCGCGTTAATCGGCGACATGACCGGGACACATAGTATTTTCCACCGGGATAGTTTGCGCCTGGCGCGCGCGCGACGCGGGCTGGTAGGACCCGGCTTCCTGCTCGGTGCCGCGCTGCTGGCGCTGCCCCATCCGGTCTTCGCGGCCGATCCGCAGCCCTATGTCGTCACCATCAAGCCGACCGGCGAGCCGGCGCTGGACGCGGCGATCAAGGGATCGGCGACGCTGCTGACGTTGCGCGACAACGCCCCGGTCGGCTCGTTCGGGCTGGTGGCGCGGGCGCGCGGCGATGTCGGCCGGATCACCGAGGCGCTGCACAGCTACGGCTACTATCTCGGCTCGGTCGGAGTCGTCATTGCCGGACGCGACCTGGACGACCCGGCCCTGCCGGCATTGCTCGACGCGGCGCCAGCCAAGCCGGCGGCGGTGGTGGTCGTCACCGTGACGCCGAACCAACTGTTCCATCTGGGTCAGGTCAGGCTGACCGGTGACGTGCCGTCCGGCTCGGTGGCGCTGCTGCATCTGGCGCCTGGCGCGCCAGCGCGGGCGGCGGACGTGCTGGCCGCGCGCGACCGCCTGCTGGGCGGCCTGCTCGACGCCGGACGGGCGTTGGCCCGTGTCGACAGCCCGGTGGCGACGCTGGACGTGGCGCACAACACGCTGGATGTCAGCTACGCGGTGGCGGCGGGGCCGCGCGTCGACCTCGGCCCGATCACCGTGGCGGGCGAACAGACCTTGCGCGAGAGCTACATCCGCCGCCGTCTGCCGCTGCAACCCGGCCAGCGCTTCGATCCCCGCGCCATCGAGGCGGCACGGCAGGACCTGGCCGCTGTGCCGGTGCTCGGCGGCGTCCGCATCACCCCCGCCGATGCGCTGGATGCCGCCGGACGCTTGCCGGTGCGCGTCGACGTGACCGAACGCCCGCTGCGCGCGGTGACGCTGAGTGGGGCGTTCTCCACCGACCAGGGTGGCAGCCTTACGGCAGCCTGGACCCACCGCAACCTGTTTGGCAACGCCGAGCAACTCACGCTGAGCGCCGCTGCGACCCAGCTTGGCGGCTCGGCGTCGCGCCAGCCCGGCTATAATGTCGGCGCCACGCTGCTGCTGCCGGACTGGCTGGCGCGCAACCAGTCGCTGACCTTCGGCGCCACCGCGTTGCAGGAGTATCTGCAGGCCTACGAGCGCACCGCCATCCTCGGTTCCGCCATCTTCAGCCGCAGGATCACGCCGGAACTGACCCTGAGCGGCGGCCTGTCCACCGAACTGGCGCAGATCAGGCAAGAGGGCGCGCGACGCACCTACAATCTGGTGCAGGCGCCGCTGACGGCGGCCTACGACTCCACTGGCTCGCTGTTCGATCCGGTCCACGGCGTGCGGGTATCGCTCAATGTCACGCCCAGCCTGAGCCTGCCCAGCGGTGGTCGCGGCAGTTCAGTGGCCGGTACGGGCCGCAGCGCCGAATTCGTGGTGTTGCAGGCATCCGGCTCGACCTACCTGGACATGGCCGCCCTGTTCGGCGGCCAGCGCGGGCGCAGCGTGCTGGCGGTGCGCGGGCTGGTCGGCGAGATCAACGGCGCGCAGTCGTTCGACGTGCCGCCGGACCAGCGCTTCTACGCTGGCGGCGGCGGCACCGTGCGCGGCTACCGCTTCCAGTCGGTCGGCCCGCACTTCGCCGACGGCGTGCCGGCCGGCGGCACCTCGGTCGAGGTTGGCACGCTCGAGTACCGGCAGCGGTTCGGCGCCAGCTACGGCGCGGTGGTGTTCGCCGATGCCGGCCAGGTCGGCGCCTCGTCGAGCCGACTGTACGGCGCCAACACGCTGCGCATCGGCGCTGGCGCGGGTTTCCGCTACTACACGCCGATCGGCCCGATCCGGCTCGATGTCGCCGTGCCGCTGAACAAGGACACGCGCGAGAAGACCGACATCGTCGAGGCGTATATCGGCATCGGCCAGGCGTTCTGATGCGGCGGACCGGGCGTTGGCTGTTGTGGCTCATTGCCGTGATCGCGCTGGTCCCGGTGCTGGCGGTGGCGGCGGTGCTGGGCCTGCTCAACACCGGCTTTGGCCAGCGACTGGCCGAGACGCAAGTCGCCTCGCTGACAGGCGGCATGGTGGCGCTGCAAGGCATCTCCGGCAGCTTCCCGGCGGCCCCGCGCATCCGCCGCATCGAGCTGCGTGATGCCCAGGGCACCTGGCTGGTGATCGAGGACGCGGCGCTGGACTGGACGCCGCTCCGCCTGCTTGGCCGCGTGGCCGAGGTGCAACGCCTGTCGGCGCGTCGGGTCGCGGTGATGCGCCAGCCGGTCGGCGCCTCGACGGCGAGCACCGGCGGGGGCGAATCATTTCAATTGCCGGTGCAGGTCGATGTGCGGGCGCTGCATGTCGACCGGGTGGAACTGGCCGCTCCGGTTGTGGGCTTTGCCATCGACGCGGCTCTCGACGGCTCCGCGCATGTCGTCTCGTTGCGGCAGGGCGACGCCGAGCTGACGCTGCGCGCACGCGATGCGGGTTCGGGGGCGGGTTTGGGGACGGGCGCGGGGGTCTATCACGCGCGCGGCCATATCGACCCGGCCATGCTGCGGGCGGCGCTGGACGTGACCGAGACGGCGGGCGGCGCCATTGCCAAGGCGGCAAGGCTGCCCGGCAATGTGGGCGCCATCGACCTGCACGCGACCGCCGAGGGGCCGTGGGCGGCGGTGGCGACCGCGCTCGACCTCGCCGCCGGGCCGCTGAGGGCGGCGGCGCATGGCACCATCGACGTGACCCACTCGGCCGCCGACCTCGACATCGCCGCCCACGCGCCGGCGATGAGTCCGGTCGCGGGCGTGGCGTTCAAAAGCCTGGCGCTGACCGCGCATGTCGCCGGCCCGTTCGCGCGGCCGGATGCGACCGGGCATCTGGACCTTGACGGCCTGGAGGCGGGCGGCGCGGCCCTACGCCATCTGGCCGCCAACCTGCAAGGCAGTCGCGGCGCGGTCAGCCTGAAAGCCACCGCCACCGGCCTGCGCCTGCCGGGGCCGCAACCCGGATTGCTGGAAGCCGACCCGCTGCTGCTGGCGGGCGAGGTCAAGCTGGACCAGCCGAACCGCCCGGTGGCGTTCAGCCTGACGCATCCGCTGCTGGCCGTGCATGGCACCGCCGACACCGGCGGCGCGATCCAGGTGAAGGCGCATATCGAGGCGCCCGACCTGCACCCGTTGGCCGCGATGGGCGGTGTCGACCTGGCCGGCCACGGCGCGTTCGACGTGGCGGCGGCCATCGGCGGCGGTACGGAGAACCTGACCCTGGACGGCACGCTCGGCATCACCGGCGGCCCAGCGCCAGTGCCGGCGTTGATCGGGCCGGATGCGAGCCTCGGCGTCTCGGCGGCGCTGCATGGCGGCGATGTCACCGTGTCGCGGTTCGAACTGGCCGGGCACAGCCTGAACCTGTCGGCCAAAGGCGGGCTGGTGGCGCGTAGGCTCGACCTCGCGACCACGATTGCCCTGGCCGATTTGCACGATGTTGTCCCGACGCTCGCGGGCAATGCCACGCTGACCGCCCATGCCGCCGGCCCGCTCGATGCCCTGGCGGCGGAGGCGGACCTTGCCGGCGATATCGCCACCACCGGCATGGCACGCGGCCATGTCACCGCCAGCGTGCGGGCCACCGGCCTGCCGGGCACTCCCGCCGGCACCGTAACCGCCTCCGGAATGCTTGACGGAGCACCCGTCGAACTGGCGGCGTCGGCACAACGGGGTGCGGATGGCGCGACACAAATCGACATCCAGCGCGGTGATTGGAAAAGCGCGCACGCCCAGGGCAAATTGACCCTGGCCAGCGGCGCCAGCCTGCCGCTCGGCCATGTCGAGTTGCGCATGGCCAGCCTGGACGACCTGCGCCGGCTGACCGGCAAGGCACTGACCGGATCGGTGGAGGCGGTGGCCGACCTCACCGAGGCCGCCGGCCACACCACCGCGCAGGCCAGCTTGCGCGCCGTCCGCGCCGGGCTGCCCGGCACCGCATCGGTCGGCCTGGCCACGCTGGACGCCCGCGTGCTCGACCCGCTCGGCGCAATGAGCGTGGACGCCAGGCTGGTCGCCCGTGGCGTGCAGGCGAGCGGCGTGTCGGCCGACGCGCGGGCCAGCGTGTCCGGGCCGCGGGACGCGCTGGCGATCCGGGCCAGCCTTACCGCCAACACCCACGCCGCCGGCCCTGCCACGGCGAGCGCCAGCGTCGTGCTCGACCTGCCCGCAAGGACGGTGGCGCTGTCCGCGTTCGAGGCGACTGCGAAGGGAGCGGCGTTGCGACTGCTGACGCCGGCGCGGGTGTCGTTCGGCGACACCGTGGCGGTGGACCGGTTGCGGCTTGGGCTGGGCGGCGCGCTGCTCGACATCGCCGGGCGCGTGTCCCCCACGCTCGACGTCACCGCCAGCCTCGACCACGCGACCGCCGACCTGGCGCGCATCGTTGTGCCTAACCTCCAGGCCAGCGGCACGCTGTCCGCCCGCGCCCGCCTGACCGGCTCGCTTGCGCGGCCCGCCGGCAGCGTGCATCTGGCCGCCACCGGCCTGCACATGCGCGGCGGCCCGGCGGCCTCGCTGCCGCCGGCCTCGGTGACTGCCGACGCCACGCTGGCCGGGGTCACGGCGCAGGTGAATGCCGAGTTGCGGCTCGGCCGCAACGACCTGCGCCTCACCGGGACGGCGCCGATCGATCCCGGCGCGCGCATGGACCTGCGGGCAATCGGCGGCATCGACCTCACGCTGCTTGACCCGGTCCTGTCCGCACGTGGCCAGCGCGCGCGCGGCCAGCTCGCCGTCGACGCCGCCGCCACCGGCACGCTGTCCGCCCCCAGCGTCGCCGGCACGCTGCGGCTGACCGGGGGCGAGGTGCAGGACTTCGCCCAGGGTGCGCGCATCGATCATATCGACGCGCTGCTCCAGGCGGCGGGCCAGAGCATCGTCATCCAGCACCTGAACGCCCGCGCCGGCGAGGGTACCATCGCCGTCACCGGCTCCCTCGGCGTGGCGGCGCCGATGCCGGTCGACCTGCATCTGGTCATGCGCCGCGCCAAGCCGCTGGCCAGCGACAAGCTGACCGCCGTGCTGGACTCCGACCTCGCCTTGCGCGGCGCGTTGCAGGGCGCGCTGGCGGCCAGCGGCCGGATCACCGTCGACGGCGCCGAGATCCGCGTGCCGGAACAGTTGCCGGTCTCGCTTGCCACGCTGGCGGTGCGCCGGCCGGGCGACAAACCAGCCCCGCCGCCAGCGCCTGGACCGGACGTGTCGCTCGACCTCACGCTCAACGCGCCCGGCCAGGTGTTCGTGCGCGGACGTGGCCTCGACGCGGAGCTGGAAGGCTCGTTCCACATCGGCGGCACCGCCAGCGCGCCGCGCCCCGATGGGACGTTCAAGCTGCGGCACGGGATCTTCAGCCTGGCCGGGCAGACCCTCACCTTCACCAGCGGCCAGGTCGGCTTCGACGGCAGTGGCAGGCTCGACCCTACGCTAAACTTCGTCGCCACCAGCAATTCGGGCAATTTCGTCGCCACGCTGACCATCGGCGGCTATGCCAGCAACCCGAAGATCACGCTGAGCTCGGTGCCCGAAGCGCCGCAGGACGAGGTGCTGGCGCGGCTGCTGTTCGGCCAGAGCGCCGCCAGCCTGGGGCCGTTCCAACTGGCGCAGATCGCCGCGGCGCTGGCGCAGATGACGACCGGGGCCAGCGGCAGCTTCGACCCGCTCAGCGCGGTGCGCCAGGGCCTCGGCCTGGACCGGCTTTCGGTCGGCGGCGGCGGCGGCGGGACCAGCAGCATGGTCGAGGCCGGCAAATACGTGGCGCGCGGCGTCTATGTCGGCGCCAAGCAGAGCACGTCGGGCAACGGCACCCAGGCGACGGTGCAGGTCGACCTGACCAAGCGGCTCAAGCTGGAAACTGCGGTCGGCACCGGCGGCGGCTCAGCTACGGGCGCGGCGGCCAGCACGCAGTCGACCGGCACCAGCATCGGGCTGACGTATCAGTTCGAGTATTAGGACCGCATCGAGCGCCGGCGAACTCCCGGCCTTCCTGGATGTTGTTGTTGCTCAATCGGCATGGAGTGCGGCGATGGGACGAATGGTGACCGGCGCCTTGGGCGGCTTGCTGGCGGGGGTGACGATCGGCGAGGTGGTCCGCGCCGGGCGACGCAACGGGTTCATCAACTACACCTCGGTCGAGCAGCAGGAGCAGGCGCTCGGCCGCACCCTGGCACTCGACCGCCGGCTGGGTCCGGCCACGGCCAGGCGGTACGCGCGCACCAACTGGCTGACCGCGACCACCGTGGCGGGTGCGCTCTACGGCGTCCTGCAACGCCGGAGGCATCCGGCGCATCCACTGCTGGCCGGCAGCGTCTATGGCCTGATGCTGTATGCGGGGCGTTACATGCGGCCGGTATCCGGAGCAGGCGTTGCCCGCGAGGCGACGCCGGAACTGCCGGCGGTGGTGGTGGAACGGGTCGGCCTGCACGCCCTGTTCGGCATGATGGTCGCGGTGATCGCCGGCGGCCTGTCGCCCCGCCCGCTGGCGCCCCGCCCGCTGGCGCCCCGCCCGCTGTCTCCCCGCCCGCTGGCGCCGCCGCAATACCAGCGGGACGCCCGCAATGCCTACCGCCGCATTCGTGGTTGACGCGACCGCGCGCCGTCCTGTCGAATTGCCCCAACCAGCCGCCCGCCAGGGCGGCGCGTTGGGGGATGCGGACGATGCGCCTGTTGCTGCTGCTGCCGTTCGTGGGCCTGCTATGGGTGCCGTTCTATAACGGGCGCGACCCGGTCCTGTTCGGCTTCCCGTTCTTCTACTGGTACCAGTTGGCCTGGGTGCCGCTGACCATGCTCCTCACTTGGCTCGTCTATCGGAGCCACAGGTCGTGAGCGTCACTCTCGACCGGGCGGCGCTGGCGGTGTTCCTGGCGTTCTTCCTGCTTATTACCGTCATGGGCCTCGTCGCCGCGCGCTGGCGGCGTCCGGCCACGCTTGCCCATCTGGACGAGTGGGGGCTGGGCGGGCGCCAGTTCGG
Organism: Rhodospirillales bacterium; assembly: GCA_043746535.1. Classification (GTDB taxonomy): domain Bacteria; phylum Pseudomonadota; class Alphaproteobacteria; order Acetobacterales; family Acetobacteraceae; genus CAVRQM01. The sequence continues at coordinate 2,677 of JAYTQW010000345.1, read as the reverse complement.
CACCTGGATCACCTGGTTCCTGGTCGGCGGCGATTTCTACACCGCCTACACCGTCATCGCGGTGCCGGCGCTGGTCTATGGCGTCGGCGCGTACGGGTTTTTCGCGCTGCCGTACACCATCATCGTCTATCCGATCGTGTTCGCCATCATGCCGCGCCTGTGGACGGTGGCGCAGCGGGCCGGCCACGTCACCGCCGCCGACGTGGTGCATGGCCGCTACGGCTCGCGCGCATTGGAGCTGGCGGTGGCGGCGACCGGGGTGCTGGCGACGATGCCATACATCGCGCTGCAACTGATCGGCATGGGCGTGGTCATCAAGGCGCTCGGCCTGCCGTCGGAGCTGTCACTGGCGGCGGCGTTCACCATCCTGGCGCTGTTCACCTACTCGTCCGGCCTGCGCGCGCCGGCGCTGATCGCCTTCGTCAAGGACATCATGATCTACGTCGTGGTGCTGGTGGCGGTGGCGTTGATCCCCAGCCAGTTGGGCGGCTATGGCGCGGTGTTCGCCGCCGCCGATGCGGCGTTCAAGGCCAAGGGCAGCGGGGGCTTGACGCTGACGTCGGCGCAGATGCTGCCGTATGCGACGCTGGCGCTCGGCTCCGCCATTGCCGCGTTCATGTATCCGCACACGCTGACCGGGGTGTTCGCCGCCCGCAGCGCCGACACCATCCGAAAGAACGCGCTGCTGCTGCCGATCTACACGCTGCTGCTCGGCCTGATCGCGCTGATGGGCTACATGGCCTATGCCGCCGGGGTGCGCGTCACGAACGGCAACGAGGTGGTGCCGGCACTGTTCCAGGCGCTGTTCCCCGGCTGGTTCGTGGGCTTTGCCTTCGCCGCCATCGCCATCGGCGCATTGGTGCCGGCGGCGGTGATGTCGATCGGGGCCGCCAACCTGTTCACCCGCAACGTCTGGAAGGCCTATGTCAACCCGGCGGTGACGCCTTCCGGCGAGGCGGCGGTGGCAAAGGCCACCAGCCTGCTTGTCAAGGTCGGCGCGCTGCTGGTGATCCTGTTCCTGCCGACCCAGTACGCGCTCGACCTGCAACTGCTCGGCGGCATGTGGATCCTGCAGACATTCCCGGCGGTGGTGTTCGGCCTGTTCACCGACCGCTTCCGCGCTCCCGGCCTGCTGGCGGGCTGGGCGGCCGGCTTCGTGTTCGGCACCGTGCTGGCGGTGGCCGCCGGGCTGAAGCCGACCTATGCCATCCTGCCCGGCTACACGGTCTATATCGGCGTGCTGGCGCTGGCGCTGAACATCGTCGTGGCGGCGGCGGTGTCGTGGGCGCTACCCGCCCGCACTGGCGAGTGGCAGCGGGTCTGAGGCTTTCGACGGCGCCTCGCCGCTCTCGCCTGGCTTTGTTTCCGGCATCGTCAGCGCCACCAGCAGCAGCCCGGCGGCGCCGACCCCGGCCAGCGCGCAGAATGCGGCGGAGTGGCCGAAATGCGTGGCGATCCAGCCGCTGCCGCTGAGGCCAAGCGAGGCACCGATGCCGACCGCCAGCCCGAACAGACCGAGGCAGAGGTTGAAGCGGTTGGTGCCCCGGGTGATGTCGCTGGCCAGCAGCGGCAGCGCCACCCCCATCACCGCGCCGCCGATGCCGTCCAGCGCCTGTGTTGCGATGACCATGCCCGGCGTGGTGAAGATCGCCAGCAGGATGCCGCGCGCCGGCAAGGCGGCAAACCCAAGCATGAGCATGAGCCGCCGCCCGCGCCGCTCCGCCAGCCGCCCGGTCCAGGGCGACAGCAGGGCGACGATCGCCTGCGGCACCATCAGCGCGCCCGCCACCACCAGGTTGGCGTGGTTGCCGGCGACGCCGCTCAACGCGCCCGCCGCCAGCGGTAGCATCGCGGCGTTGCTGAGGTGAAACATGGCCACGCAGCCGCAGAAGATGAGCAGCCGCCGGTCCAGCAGCACGTGCCAGCCCTCGCCGGTCGCCTTGCGCACCGCCACCAGCGCCGGGCGGATCGTCTCCGGGCGAGGCTCCGTCTCGTGGCGCGGCGGCAGCGTCAGGATGGCGACGATGGCCGGCAAGGTCAGCACTGCCGCCGCCCAAAACACCGACTGCGCCGCCCACCAGGTGCCAAGTGCCCCCATGGTGCCGGCGCCGATCACAGCGCCCATGGCCGAGAACCGGGCGTTGCGGCCGAGCCGTTCGCCGAGGTTGCGGCGTCCGACCCGGCTCAATGTGATCGCCGCGACCGAAGGCCCCAGCAGGCAACTCGCCACGCCGTGCAACACCTCCGCCGTCAGCACCGGCCCACGCGTCGGGAACAACGCCAGCATCATGGCGCTGATGCCGACTGAGCCCAGTGCCACCACGCCGGCAAGCCGCTTGCGGTGTATGGCATCGATCAGCGCACCCGCCGGCACCTGCGCCAGCATGGCGATCAGCGCGCCGACGCTGAGCGCCGCGCCGATCTCCGCCGCTGTCCAGGTCCGCGCGGTCAGATAGACGGCGATGAACGGCCCGAACCCGGTCTGCACATCGGCGATGAACAGGTTGAGCAGGTCGAGGCCGTAATCCGCGCGCAGCCGGCCGATGCGCCCGGTCGCCACCGTCTGCTTGACGCTCTCGCGCACCGGGACGGCGATGCGCGCCACGCTCTCCAGCGCGATGGTTGTCAAAGGAGGCACCATGTCCGGCCAAACTTCCTGTCGCTGTAGTCGTTCGGC